>NZ_JBFUJT010000005.1:0-221847 GCF_056401235.1 Polaromonas sp. P4_F9
GTACAAATCTCCACCCCAAATCACCCAGTGACATTTCTTCAGCAGCCAGGGCTGCAGGACAAGAATGTAGAGCAGTACAAATCTCCACCCCAAATCACCCAGTGACATTTCTTCAGCAGCCAGGGCTGCAGGACAAGAATGTAGAGCAGGTGGCTACTGAACAGACCATGAAGAATGATTTTTTCCGCAAGGTACAGAGTCTTTGACAGGGCAAGGAAGTTCTTCAGCAGGCTGCGATAGGTCACTGTATCTGCCGACGGTGGTATCGAATCTTGTTCGACATCGCCATAAACGATGAACTTGTGTCGGCCATCGGCGAAGTGCTCGCGGATCAAGTCTCTGAAGGGTAGAAAAAACTTCTTGTCCCAGCCAAACATGTGAACAATAGCGCCTCGGCTCACAGCACATCCATCAAGTGTTGAACGGTACGTTCAGCTGCATGCCCATCCCATAACGCGGGGCGTTTGCCCCACGGATTGACCACTGGGACAGGCAGATTATGGACGTGGCGCGCGTTTTCATAACCGCAGGTCGCTCTCAGACGCCGTCAGCACGTACTTCAGGTCAAATAGCACGTGCTCGGGTTTGCCCAAGGCACGAAAGGCAGCGGCGCCCATGGCCTTGAACTGCTCGTGCGCCACGGCGACGATGATGGCGTCGTAAGTACCCGCTTCAGGCCGCCGCACCGGGGTGATGCCGTATTCGTGCTGCGCCTCTTCGGCCGAAACCCAGGGGTCGTGCACATCGGCCTGCACGTCGTAGTCGGTGAGCTCCCGCACGATGTCGACCACGCGGGTATTGCGCAGGTCCGGGCAGTTTTCCTTGAAGGCCAGGCCCATCACCAGCACGCGGGCGCCCCGCACATGGATGCGCCGCTTGGTCATGGCCTTGACGAGCTGGGTGACCACGTAGGCGCCCATGCCGTCGTTCAGGCGGCGGCCGGCGAGGATGATTTCGGGGTGATAACCAATGGCCTCGGCCTTGTGCGTGAGG
This sequence comes from Polaromonas sp. P4_F9, assembly GCF_056401235.1. Classification (NCBI taxonomy): domain Bacteria; kingdom Pseudomonadati; phylum Pseudomonadota; class Betaproteobacteria; order Burkholderiales; family Comamonadaceae; genus Polaromonas; species Polaromonas sp. P4_F9. The sequence continues at coordinate 994 of NZ_JBFUJT010000005.1, forward strand.
TAGTACGGGTCCACGCCAATGCAGTGCCCGCCCACCAGGCCGGGGCGGAATGGCAAAAAGTTCCACTTGGTGCCTGCCGCTTGCAGCACTGCCTCGGTGTCTATGCCCAGTTTGTTGAAAATAAGCGCCAGTTCATTAATGAGCGCGATATTGACATCACGCTGGGTGTTCTCAATCACCTTGGCCGCCTCGGCCACCCTGATGCTGGGGGCCTTGTGGGTGCCAACAGTCACGATTTCGTTGTAGAGCGCATCAACCAGGTCGGCCACCTCGGGGGTGGAGCCGGAGGTGACTTTTTTGATGGTGGTGACGCGATGGGTCTTGTCGCCCGGGTTGACGCGCTCCGGCGAATAGCCCGCAAAGAAGTCGACGTTGAATTTCAACCCCGAATACTGCTCCAGCACGGGCACGCAGTCCTCTTCGGTAGCGCCGGGGTACACGGTGGATTCGTAAATGACGATATCGCCCTTCTTCAGCACCTTGCCTATGGTGGTACTGGCCTTGATGAGGGGCGTCAGGTCGGGGCGTTTGTACTTGTCGATGGGGGTGGGCACGGTGACGATGAACAGGTCGCACCCCTGCAAGGCGGCGGGGTCGGTGGTGTACTGCAGGTGCACGGCCTCGCGCATTTGCTCGGGCTCCACCTCGAGCGTGTGGTCTTGCCCGGCCTGGAGTTCGGCCACCCGTGCAGCGCTGATGTCAAAGCCCACAACCTTGCGTTTTTTACCAAACTCAACGGCAAGTGGCAGGCCTACGTAGCCCAGGCCGATGATGGCGACAGTGCGGGCAAGAGAAGTACTTTGCATAGGAAGAATTTTTTATGACACTAAAAGCAGCCGTCAAGACATGCCGTTATACACAAGTCTGCTTTGCACCAGATCAAGCGCCTGCTGCTTTGGCTCCTTCACCCTCGGGATGGGCGCCGACGAGGCAGGCCGAAAGGCACAGCAAGCGCACCTGCTTTGTCTGAAAGAAGTGCACAAAGCCCCCATCCCCACCTTCCCCCAAAGGCGGGAAGGAGTAAAACGGGTAGCCAGAACCTTCTGCAAGCCTGTTTTGCACCAGCCCATGTGCCTGTGGGTTTGGCTCCATCACCCTCTGGGGGAAGGTGGGGATGGGGGCCTGGCGAGGCAAGCATTGCTTACCGGCGGCTGCCCAGCCAACGCGGCACCTTGAAGCGGATGATGGCTACGTAAGCGGCCACATAGCTCACCACAAACAAGGCACAAAACCCCATCAGCACCAGCGTGTTGCTCCAGAACAGCACAGCAGGCACCACCGAGAGCACCGTAAAGCTCCATAAATAGGGTGATGTGCGGTTGTTGCGCATCAGCATGCGCCGCGAGGCATCGTCATCAAACACGCCCCGCACGATGCGCCGGTAAATCAGCTGGTGAAAATGCAGCGCGTCGGCAACGCCCGGAGACACGCCCCGCGCCAGCTTGCGGTAGATGGAAAAAACCGTCTCCCACACCGGGTAGATCAGCAACAGCATGGGAAACCACGGCGACACCTGCTCATGTCGCTGCACCAGCAAAATACTGGCCACGGCAATCACCAGCCCCCACAGGTAGGCCCCCCCATCGCCAGCAAAAATCAGCCCGCGCGGGTAGTTCCAGAATAAAAAACCCGCTGTTGCCCCCCCCAGGCAAATCACCATGGCGGCCAGCTGCCTGTCGCCCAGTTGCAGTGCCACGTGGGCAATCGCAGCACACACCAGCAGGGCAACGGTGCCCGCCAGGCCGTTGTAGCCGTCAATGATGTTGAAGGCATGCGGCAAGCCACAGATGGCAAAAAATGCCAGCGCAACCCCCGCCCAAGGCATGGCCAGCAACCAGCCATCTACCCCCGGCAAGCCCAGCCTGTTAATTGAAAGCCCCAGCAGTCCACACGCCAACGCGGCAGACATGGCAGTCAAGCCAAGCCGGTAGCGTACTGAAAGGCGCTGCGTGACGTCTTCATACACGCCCCCCAGCACAGCCGGAAGCACCAAAACGGCCCAGGGCCAGGCAAACGCCCCATCAACCTGGACGTTTAAACGCCCCCCGAAGACACCCGAAACGGCGGCCGCCAGCCAGCCCGCAGCAGCGCCCGCCAACACGCCCATACCGCCCACCCGCGGCACATCACCCGCATGAAAGCGCTGAGGTTTGGAAGCCCCGTAGCCCCGGGCATGCTGGCGCGCACCGCGAATGAAAAAAATGCCCAACAACAGCGATACGGCAAAGCTTATAAAGATCAGCAAAACCATGAACCATCACCTCCTTTTTTTGTTCTCGGCGCACGGCGTAATTAATGCCGCACTCCACATGTGTCAGAGTGTTAAAAGTGCGAGATGCCCCCATGTAAAATCATTCCCCTTACAACAAGAGTTTAAGCAGGGATGAAACTAGTTTCAGTCATTCTTTCAGGGGGTGCGGGTACCCGATTGTGGCCGGTATCGCGCCAGGCGCTGCCCAAGCCCTTCATGCATCTCGGCGGCAGCTCTTTGCTGCAGCAGGCCATTGAGCGGGGCCAAGCTTGCGGCACCGATGACAGCGTCATTGTGACCAATCAGGATTATCTGTTTTTAACACGCGACGTCATCAAACAACTGAACGACCCGCCCCACGCCCGCTACCTGCTGGAGCCAAAAGGCCGCAACACCGCCCCCGCCATCGCCCTGGCCGCCCTGGCCTGCGCCCAGGAGCACGGGCCTGAAGCCGTCATGCTGGTGCTGCCCGCCGACCATTTGATTCCCGACACAGAGGCCTTTGTGGCCAGCGCGCTGGAGGCTGCACGGCAGGCACTGCAGGGCCAACTGGTGGTGTTCGGCATTTCACCCACCACACCGGAAACCGGGTTTGGCTATATAGAAGTAGAAAAAGTGAGCCGCCACACCCAGAAAGCCCTGCGCTTTGTTGAAAAGCCCGACCTGGCCACCGCACAGGGTTACCTGGCCACCGGCCGGTATTACTGGAACAGCGGCATGTTCTGCTTTACCGCAGGCACCATCTTGCAGGCATTGAAGGAGCACGCCCCCGAGGTGCTGGAGGCGGCAGAACGCGCTTGGGCCACCAGCAGCACACAAAGCGACGCCACCCGGTTTGACGCCCACACCTTTGGCCTGCAACCCGACATCAGCATTGACTACGCCGTGATGGAGCGCGCCGACAACGTGACCCTGGTGCCCGCCAAATTTGGCTGGAGCGACGTAGGCACCTGGCCTGCAGTGGCCCAGGCTTACACAGCCGACACCAGCGGCAACACCTTTGTCGATGGCGATGGCACGGAGTTTATTACGGTAGACACCACCGGCACCCATGTGCAGACGGACAGCCACACCTCCAAAGTCGTGGCCACTGTAGGTGTGCACGACCTGGTGATAGTGGACACGCCCGATGCCCTGCTGATCGCCCACAAAAGCGCAGCCCAGAAAGTCAAGGCCGTGGTCGACACGCTGAAAGAGCGCAAGCACGAAAGCACCCAGTTACCCGCTACCGTAAACCGCCCCTGGGGCACCTACGCCACGCTCAAAGAAGAAAATGGCTACAAGGTGAAGCGCATCACGGTAAACCCGGGGCAGTCGCTGAGCCTGCAATACCACCATCAACGGGCAGAGCACTGGGTGGTGGTGCAGGGCACCGCCATTGTGCAGGTTGGCGATGAGGAACACACCACCCTGCCCGGCCAATACCGCTACATTCCGCTCAAGGAAAAGCACCGCCTCACCAACACCGGCGAAAATGAACTGGTGCTGATTGAAGTGCAGTGTGGCGCCTACCTGGGCGAAGATGACATCGTGCGGTTAGCTGACAGCTACGGACGCGTCTGAGAACCCGGAATTATTGCGACCGATCAAACGTAATCGAATGTCACAATTGAGTGTTAGCTTCGACAAAATGTAAATGTATTGGTGAATAGATTAATGATCAACATATCGGGATCAAGTCCTGCATACGAGGGGATTTCTTCGTTTGCAGGCAAAAAGACGTGGATAACCGGACATCGCGGAATGCTTGGATCTGCCCTGGTTCGCAGCTTTGCCAAAGAGGATGCCAATATATTGCTGACCTCTCGCCAGGAACTTGACTTGTCCGACCAAAGCGCCGTCTTCAATTGGGTCGACGAAAACCGGCCTGAGTTGATTTTTCACGTCGGCGCAAAGGTAGGAGGCATACACGCCAACTCCACGCTTCCTGCAGATTTTCTGTATAGCAATTTGATGATTCAATCAAATGTCATCAATGCAGCGCATCTTTTCGGGGTGAAGAAGCTGGTGTTCGTGGCATCGAATTGCACCTACCCAACAAAGACAGCACAGCCTATACCCGAAGAAGCGCTGATGACCGGCCCTCTCGACGAGAACATTCGCGCTTATGCCATCAGCAAAATCGCTGGCATTGAGATGTGCCGAGCCTATCGCAAGCAGCATGGCTCCAACTTTATCTCCGTCATCCCTCCCAATTTGTATGGTCCTGGTGATAACTATCACCCACAGCATAGCCACGTCGTTGCGGGCATTTTGCGCCGTACCCACGAGGCAAAGCTGGCCGGCAAATCAGAGTTTGTTGTTTGGGGTGACGGCACTCCGCGACGCGAATTGTTGCACGTGGACGACCTGGCTGATGCCATGAAGACCCTCATGGCGGCACCCGTCACTCATGATCTGTACAACATTGGCTGCGGCCATGACTTGTCAATTGCGGAACTGGCGACGCTGATTGCCGAGGTAGTCGACTTCCAGGGAAGCATCGTCTACGACAAGTCCAAGCCCAATGGCACGATGAGAAAGTTATTGGACAGTTCACGCATTCACTCTTTGGGCTGGCGTCCAAAAATAGATGAAAAAACCGGACTGCAGAGCGCCTACAGAGACCTCCTGACCCTTCTCGAAACACCGGAACTTGCTGGGCGACTGTAATGTCCACGCTTGACGGCGGTTGGTCCGTACAAAGCAAATGAATTCCCGGTCGTGTCACTGCAATGGGCTTCTAACCTCCGCTTGAGATTAATAGCGCCTGTTCGTTTTTATAAATAATCATGGGAAAGTAATAGCATGGCTGAGAGTTTCGTTCTGCCCGAGGGGCTGATTGGTCGCTTTGCCGTGGTCAAGTTGTGGCCAGCGATCAAGACAGCAGAGGACGAATGCATAGCCCGGTTAAAAATAGCGGCGACTGCTCTTGGCCTGGAATGTGTCGAGGTTCATGCCAATGGCTCACTCTTGAGCGACCCGGATACCGTGATAACCAAAAAAGATGTTGATTTTGTTTTGCATCTTCATTACGACACGCCAAAATTCTATGATGCATTTTCATTTGTAGCCCTGTGGAACCCGACTCAGTTCTACCATGAGTGGGGCTATCAACGTACCTCACGAAATTTGTTAACCCACGATGATTTCGTCAGTTGCAGTTCGCCAGCGGCAGACGATCATGTAGGACGTATGGTGCGAAGTGTTGCAACACATCTTCCCGCACTATTCAACCTTTACCATTCCACGGCCGATATTGTCCATCCGCCCTCACTGGGGGAGCACAAGCTCTTTTACGCGGGGATTAACTGGGAAGCCATCAGTGGTGGCAAATCCCGTCATCAGGACGTACTCAAGCTCCTCGACCAGGCTGGGCTCATTCGCATCTACGGCCCAACAATATTTCAGAACGTAAAAGTCTGGGATGGATACGCTAACTACGTGCGAGAGATTCCGTTTGACGGAGTTTCCATGCTCGACGAAATAGCGAAGGCGGGTATTGCTCTGGTCTTATCCTCGCAAGCACACAAGAATTCAGAATTGATGTCAAATCGACTGTTCGAAAGTGTGGCAGCTGGGGCATTGGTTATTTGCGATGAAAACAACTTTGCCAGGAAATTCTTTGGCGATTCCCTGCTCTATATTGACAGCCGCTGCTCCGTCGAGAAAATTTTTGAAGACATTCAAAAGCACCTGGCTTGGGCAAAAGCAAATCCAGGTGAGGCGCTTGCCTTGATCGAGAAAGCGCAGGGGATTTTCAGGGAAAAATTCACGCTCAAGAAAAATCTGAGAGATCTTTATGCAGGCTTTCAGGAGCGGAAGGCCAATCTGCTAAAGCGACAAGGACTGGACGGCCACGCACCACAAATCAAGGTTRGCCTCTATCTTCTTCTACCGGTGTATTCAGAGAAAGTTTTGCACGCACACGTCATCAGCGTCATGGCTCAGGAATACAAAGAGTTTTCACCGGTTCTTGTTATCGACAAATCCTTCTCGACGCGGAATCGATCTGATATTGCGCATGCCCTTAAAAAGGTATCAGTACCAATTGAGTTGATTGAGGTCGACTTCTTTAACTACGGCGCCGTGGCCGGCATCCAGTACCACCGCAAGCTTGGAGCGGTTATTGCTGACGTTCTGAAAAATGCCCAGCAGGTAGAGGCCATCGTAGTTGTTGCACCCAATGAAGAGATTTTCTCAAATCACCTTCAGGTTCTTGCAGGCAGTTTGATACGCAACCCGGACGCAAACTGCGCGGCCACGGCTGCCATCATCAAACACGGAGACGCTCCGGTGCACGGGATACATGAGCTATTGGACTTCGGCTTCCTCAATCCAGCTGCTCCAAACGGCTATGCACGCTTTATTTTCCGGACCTCAGCGCTCCCTGCCAGCCTAGGTATAGCCCTGCCTTATTTGGATAGAAAATCACTCGCCGCCATGCTCGGTGAAAATGTTATCCATCAGGAAATTCCTGCAACACTGGTCATTGATGTAACGCAAGAGTTCCCTGGCGGCCCGTGGGATGAGCAGCAAGAAAATGAGGTGATAGGAGACTTTGCGCCAAAGTCCTTCGCCATTTATAGAGGTTTCACCCGCGATTTGCCCTCTCTGGAACCTCGCATCGCAGCCCCTGCCCCACCCCCTCCTTACCCAAGGCTCAGTTGGCGCTGGCTGTCCCACCAAGTCAGAGCGCTGCGCGCGGACGGTTTATTGGCGCGGTTCAAGGTTCTGAAAACCAGACTCGGGTTTGAACACGTTGACCATGCTGTTTAAACTGAAAACATGGCTACATACTCCCGCTAAAGCCATCCAGGCAAATATGAATCCCCACGCCGCAAAACCAATTTCATTGGCATCACTTGCTCGAAGCATGTGGAGCAACCGCCAGCTCATTCTGCAGATGACCAAGCGCGACGTAATAGGCCGCTACAAAGGCTCGGTCATGGGCGTGATGTGGTCCCTCTTCAATCCGCTGTTTTTACTGCTCATATACACCTTTGTGTTCTCAGTGGTTTTCAAGGCCCGCTGGGGGACTGACCTTCATGAAAGCAAGTCTCAATTTGCCATTTTGTTGTTTGTTGGCATGATCGTGCACGGCTTGTTCGCGGAAACATTGAATCGTGCGCCGGGGCTTGTCCTGAGCAATGTCAGTTATGTGAAGAAGATCGTATTCCCGCTCGAGATTTTGCCCGTCGTGGCTGTTGGCGCGGCGCTATTTCACGCGATCGTCAGCGTGTTGGTTCTTCTGATCGCCTTTGTACTGCTCAATGGTTATCTACAGTGGACCACTGTATTCTTGCCTTTGATACTCCTTCCACTGCTGGTCCTGATTTTAGGTGCTGCGTGGGCGCTGGCCTCGCTAGGAGTCTACCTTCGGGACGTCGCGCAGCCCATTGGCCTAATCATGACAGTACTGCTTTTCGCCTCCCCGGTGTTTTATCCAATTACAGCCCTGCCTGAGCGCATCCGGCCCTGGCTGATGCTGAATCCGCTCACCTTTGTTATTGAACAAACCCGCGCCGTCTTGATTTTTGGACAATTACCGGATTGGGCGGGGCTGGCAGCCTATAGCCTTGTTTCCGTATTTATTGCTTGGGCAGGTTATGCCTGGTTCCAAAAAACCCGCAAAGGTTTTGCCAATGTCCTCTAACGATATTGCCATCACCGTTCAGGGCGTGTCCAAGCGCTATGAGCTTTACCACAAACCCAGTGACCAACTTAAACAGTTCCTGCTGCCGCGGCTTCAGCGTCTCACCGGGCAACCGCAGCACCATTACTTTCAGGAGTTTTGGGCGCTGAAGGATGTTTCCTTCGATATAAGAAAAGGTGAGGCCTTTGGCATCGTGGGCCGCAACGGTAGCGGCAAAAGCACATTGCTCCAGATCATTACAGGGACTCTTTCGCCAACAACCGGAACCGTTTCCACGAGGGGACGGGTGGCAGCCTTGCTTGAACTGGGCTCTGGCTTCGACCCTGAATTCACCGGGCGTGAAAATATCTACATGAACGGGGCGCTACTGGGTTTTGATCGCCAGCAAATCGACCAGAAATTTGATGCCATCGCCGCGTTCGCCGACATAGGCTTGCACCTGGATCAGCCCATTAAGTCCTACTCAAGCGGAATGGTGGTCCGCCTTGCTATTGCCGTACAGACTCAGGTGGAGCCCGACATACTTATTGTTGATGAAGCACTCGCTGTCGGCGATGCCCTATTTCAAAAACGCTGCTATCGGCAAATTGATAAATTACTGAACAACGGGTGTACCCTGCTTTTTGTGTCTCACGACCAGGAAATAGTACGGACGCTCACGAGCAGGGCAGTCTTTTTGAATGCGGGACTCCCGGTCAAATATGGCATCACAACCGACGTTTTATTTGCGTACCGGGAATTTCTTCAGCAACAGGAAGAGGCCGCCTTCATTGATCTTCAGGAAAGATCCAAACAAGAGCTCTTGCCCCAAACCACCAAGAAATCTTATGGCAGGCGTGATGTTGAGATACTGGGCGTTGAAGTTCTTGCATCCGATAAAACTCGACAAAGTGTGTTTTATGCGGGTGACACCATAACGATTGCTATCGAATGCGTATGCAATACAGATATTGAAAACCTCAATATCGCCTTTCGCATACTGAACAAGGAAGGTGTCAAGGTCACCACGTGGGGGACATTGAACGAAGACATGCCAAACTTCTCCGGTAATCTCCAAGGTACTTTTTGGAGTAAGCACTTTTCCAAGGGCGACACCTTCAAAGTAAATTTTACCGGTAGTTGCAATCTCAGCGCAAATCTGTACGAGATACAAACGACCGTGACACGAGAGCACGACCAATACTACGGTAATCAACAAGTGCTTCACTGGCTGGACGAGGCGAGCCACTTTACTGTGATCCTGAAAAACCAAGAATATGTTTTTGATGGGATTTGTGATTTAGGTTTAAGGTCAAGCGTAGAACTGGGCAGCAATACTTTGAGGGTCGAGTCACATCAGCCCATCACGCCTTCTGATAGCAGGCTTATATGAGAATTTTCATTAACTCACTACTACAACGACTTAAAAAAGCACTAGGTCGACGGGATGATCTGTCTGCCCTGGTAGTTATCACCGAAGAACGCTCCAGGACAATTGAATCTCTTTTGCTCACTGTTGACGAGCGAACAAGAACGCTGGAGTATGTGGCACGACAGTCCATGTTTGCAGTGAATCATCAAATTGATTTTCTTCAGAGGCTATATGTCGAGTCGATACCTCGTTTGTTGGACTTAAATAGTCGACCCGCTTTTAATGCCGCTAGCATCCTCGAGTTGAAAACGGACTATCCGATCGCTTTGAGCAGTAACGACCATATCAACCCGGACTCAACAACAGAAGGAGTACCCCGTCCAACGCTCTTCGTCCAAAACTGCATTGACGTATTGGGTAGCAATATCAAAAGCCTGGATCTTGGCACCGGGGCGGCCGGGCTGGTGTTTGAGTTTGCAATGAACAGCGTGCTAGCTGTTGGCGTTGATGGGTCCAACTTCTGTCGTATGAATCGTATTGGTTACTGGCCACTTCTACCAAACAATTTATTTACTTGCGACATAACTAAGCCATTCAACTTTGTGTCGCGAGACACTAAAGCGGTGACTAACTTCGACGTCATCACGATGTGGGAGGTGCTAGAGCACATTGCTGAACAGGATCTCGCCAGTTTGTTCATCAATGTTAGGCGCCATCTGGATGAGCGCGGCTACTTTATAGGATCCATTTCACTCTTGGAATATGTGGACGGCACCGGTAGTCCGTACCATGTGACACTTAAACCACGCGAGTGGTGGAAGGCAAAGTTCAAGGCATGCGGCCTTGTGATGCTTGACAGCCACCCATTCAATGAAAAATTATTTTGCCGGGGGAATGGCCCGCGCTTTCAGGACTTTCACAACTACGCTTTAAATCCGGATGAAGGATTTTTGTTTGTTGCTCAAAAGATATCTAACACGTAATTTTATGGTTGTTGGCTCCCAATTGGGCTTATCAATTTCTTCGGCATTTTTACTAAATATTTATTTTGAGTAAAAAAATACTTATAGTGGGTGGTGCAGGCTACATAGGCTCGCACATGGTGAGAGGTCTCCAAGATCAAGGACTTGCGCTTTTGGTTYTGGACGATCTGAGTTCCGGCTTTTCTGACGCAGTCCCAAGCGCAGAGCTGATCGTCGGAGATGTCGCAGATGCCGTGCTTCTGGATAGTATTTTTACTAGCCACTCCATCGACGCGGTCATGCACTTCGCCTCGTTCATCCAGGTTGGCGAATCCGTTGTCAAACCCGCAAAGTACTACGAAAACAATGTCGCAAAGACCCTGGTACTGCTGGCAGCCATGGTCCGGCACAACGTCAGAAGCTTTATTTTCTCGTCTACCGCCGCTATCTTTGGCAACCCGATCAGCTCCTCTATCGACGAACAGCATCCTCAGAGTCCAATCAACCCCTATGGCCGCTCGAAGTGGATGGTCGAACAATTGCTGCATGATTACGAATTAGCTTATGGATTGCGGTCTGTGTGCCTGCGCTACTTCAATGCGGCGGGGGCACAACCCGACGCCAGTCTGGGCGAGCGACACGAGCCTGAAACCCACCTGATACCGCTGGCCATCAAGGCAGCGTTAGGGCAAGGCGGCGCCCTCAAGGTTTTCGGTTCTGACTATCCGACCCCCGACGGTACCTGTGTCAGGGACTATGTGCACGTGTGCGACCTGGCGAGTGCGCACCTACTGGCACTGGAACATTTGCGCGCAGGCGGCAATTCTTTACGACTGAACCTGGGCAACGAGTCGGGTTACAGCGTCAAGCAGGTATTGGCTTCCGTCGGGGAGGTAGTTGGCAGCGCCGTCCCGCATGATGTGGTGGGAAGGCGGGCGGGCGATCCCGCTGTGCTCGTGGCGAATTCAGCGCTAGCACGTAGCGCCTTGGGTTGGCGGCCGCAATATCCGGCACTTGGAGACATCGTTGCGCACGCGGTGGCTTGGCACACTACGAACTGAGGCATTTACGCCCTTCGATGCGTGCCAGGAGAATGAACTTTGACGCACCGACTTGCGGAATAATTTTGAGTCATTTGAAAAGAAATTTTGGGGAGTTATGTAAATGGTCAAAACAGGTTTGTCGGTGGTAGTGCCTTGTTATAACGAGGAAGAAGGGGTTCGTGAACTGCATCGACGTGTCACCGCTGTATGCCACGCCTGTGTAGGTAACGCGTACGAGTTGGTTCTCGTCAACGACGGCTCTAGCGATGCCACCTGGAAGCTCATGTGTGAGTTGTCTGAACTCGACAAAAATGTAGTGGCCGTCAATTTGTCGCGTAACCACGGGCACCAACTCGCACTCTCAGCCGGCCTGCAAATGTGCAGGGGTGAACGCATCTTTATCATCGATGCCGATCTGCAAGACCCGCCGGAGCTGCTGCCCAAGATGATGGAGCGCATGGATGACGGTTGCGATGTGGTGTTCGGTCAGCGTATCAAGCGCGAGGGGGAAACAGCTTTTAAGAAGGCATCCGCCTTTGCCTTTTACCGGCTGCTTAACAGGATGGTGGACATCGATATTCCTCGCGACACCGGCGACTTCAGATTAATGAGCCGACGTGCAGTAGACATCCTGAACAGCATGCCCGAGCACCATCGGTTTATTCGCGGCATGGTGAGCTGGATCGGCATGCGCCAGGAGGCCTTGCCCTATGAGCGGGCAGCGCGCTTTGCAGGCGAGACCAAGTACCCGCTTTCCAAAATGATCCGGTTTGCGATAGATGCCATCACCGGGTTCTCTGTTCGCCCTCTTCGCCTGGCGTCCTATCTTGGCTTCTGCTTTGGCATTGCCACGTTGTTGTTGCTGGCCTATGTACTGGTGCACTATTTTCTTGGCAATACGGTGGAAGGCTGGACATCGCTGGCCGTCATTATTCTTGCGCTGGGCAGCGTGCAACTGTTTGTGGCAGGCGTCATGGGCGAATACCTGGGACGGCTTTACATCGAGTCCAAGCGTCGCCCGCTCTTCGTCATTCAGGAAGTCGTCTGTTCGACTGAGCTGACCCAAGAGACTTCTATTGCAAGCCCAAAGGTTTTAGCAGCATGAACAAAGACACTGCGAGCCAAGGCGCAGGCTCTACCCAAATGCAAGCCGAGTTTGACCTGCTGGCAGACGAATACCGCGTGCAGCACGAGGCAAACGTCGCCATTACAGGCGAGCCTCCGGAGTACTTCTCCGAATACAAAATTGCAGACTTGGCGGGTTTACTTGATCGCATGAAACTGCCAACAGCAAAGATACTGGACTTCGGCAGCGGCATCGGCAATTCGTTGCCTTACTTGCGTAAATATTTTTCCAGCAGCGTGATAAGCTGTGCCGACGTCTCTGCACGCAGCATTGAGATTGCACAAACCCGTTTCCCGGGGCAAGAAAACTACGTGCTCATCGACCAGAGCATCCCGCTGCCCACTGCGAGCCAGGATGTGGTCTTCTCCGCCTGCGTGTTTCACCATATTCCGCACGAACAGCATTTGCACTGGCTGGCAGAACTACGCCGAATCACCAAGCCTGGTGGGGTGCTGGCCATCTATGAACACAATCCGCTGAATCCGTTAACAGTGCGCGCTGTTAATACCTGCCCACTCGACGTGAACGCCCGACTAATTCGCGGCGGCACCATGCAACAGCGGGCACTGGCTGGAGGCTGGGAAGACGCCCACGTCGACTACAAGCTATTTTTCCCGTCGATATTCAGATCGCTACGGCCGCTGGAGCGGCACTTGACCTGGCTCGGCCTCGGCGCGCAATACCGTATGGCGGCGCGCAGGCCGGCATGACTGGGCTGCTGCGCCAGTCGCTTCGCTTCGCAACTGTGGGCCTCGTCAACACAGCGATTGGCTTGGCCGCCATCTATGCCGTGATGTTCTTCTTCCGGACCGGGCCTGCCATTGCCAACGCCGTCGGCTATGTGATCGGCTTGGCTGTCAGTTTTTCGCTGAACCGTGTATGGACCTTCAATAGCGACCGGCCGGTCGCTCATGTGCTGCCGAAATACCTGCTGGTCGCGGCCCTGTCCTACCTGCTGAACTTGGGGGCAGTCATTGCGGCCACGTCGCATTATTCCGCCAACCCCTACCTCGCGCAGTTGCTTGGCGTAGGCATCTACACGGTTTGCGTTTTCTTCGGCTGCCGCTGGTTCGTCTTTACGCCACGCTAAGCCACCTGCATCCCCACCTCACCAGCACGCGCTCTAAATGGCATTCATCTTCCTCCGCACCCGCCGCAAGATCTTCCTGGCCCTCTTGTGGACGACGCTTCTCTTAGCCATCCCACTGGTGCTGGCGATGCGAGTCCTTGGAATCAAGGGCTGGGACCTTTCCATCCCACTAATCTATCGCAATGCGGATGACATCTGGCAGTTGACGCTCACCAAGGTGTTGCACGACACCGGTTGGATCTTGACAAACCCCTACCTCGGCGCTCCCGAAGTAGCGAGCTGGCACCACAACGCCGCGGCCCAGACCAGTGCGCTGCATTCGGTGCTGATGCTCGCCCTATCACCGCTCCTTCATGACCCGGTGCGGCTGCAGCAGGTCTACTACCTACTCAATTTTCCGCTGATCTGCCTAACTTCCTTTGTGGCATGCAGGCTCCTCGGCATATCGCGTCTGCCGGCTTTCTGCGCCGGTCTACTGTTCGCGTTCACGACGTTCCGCATCGAAGAGATGCTGTATTCGTTCCTCTCCAACTACTTCATGGTGCCGCTCGCACTGGTGGCCGTCATCTGGATCATGTCCGGCCGGTTTGCCACTTTCTTCGAAGGGCCAGATGCCCCCGGGCGCCGCCTGCAAAACCTGGGTCGCCTGCTGCGCTCTCGCGATTTCGGACTGGGCCTCGTCTTCGTAGTATTAACTGCGGCGTGTGATGGGTACTACGCATTCTTCACCCTGCTGCTACTGGGTTTCGCTGCCTTTGCCAGGGTCTTGGCTGGAGACTGGCGGCGGCCACTGGCGCTGGTGCCGGCGGTCGTTTACATTTTTTCACTAATGGCGGTGTCGCTTGCGTTGTCACTTCCGCTGCACTTGTACAAGAAGACGCACGGCAACGAGTTCTACCCAAACGGCGTCGAGGACTCGGCACTGGTCAAGCACCCCTTCGAAGCTGAGGTCTACTCTTCCAGCCTGAAGCTGCTCGTGGCCCCGATAACCTACCACCGGATCGAACGCTGGGGAAATTTTGGAAAATGGATGGTGGAAACCAGCGACGGGGCGCGCCTCTTCAAAAATGGCCGTAACCTCGTGCCATTGGGAATGCTGGGCTCCTTGCTCTTCGGCGTAGCGCTGGTCTTGCTCGCCTTCCCGGCACTCAGAAGAAAAGCGGGCAAACAGGCGTCCTCCAATAGTTGGCGGCCAGACCCGGTTGCTCCTTCGCAAGAGATGGAAGACGCGTTGCTTTCCCTCACGCTCTTCATTTTTCTCGGCTCTATCGTCGGGGGCATCGGCACACTGGTGGCCCTGGTGTTCCCGACAATCAGATCTTATGACCGGTTCCCGCTTTTCATGATCTTCGTGCTATACCTCGGCGCCGCCCGGTTCGTCACGGTCAAGCTGCGAAACGCAGAATGGCAGCGACGGGCCGCATGGTTCGCCCTCACATTGCTGGTGACAGCGGCGGCACTGTACGACCAGATCCCACGCGACTCGCGCAAGGGCAACGAGCAGTCAAAAGTACAGTTTCTCGCTGAGCGCCGGTTCGTGCAGAAGGTGGAAGCCGAGCTGCCGCCCGGCGCGATGGTGTATCAGTACCCTTATTCACAGTACCTGCGTGAGAACAAATACTACGGCTGGGGTTCGTTCTCTCACATCCGCCTTTATCTTCATTCGCAGCAGCTGCGCTGGAGCAACGGCGGAGCCAAAAACAGCCCGGCGGACGACTGGAACTACCGCATTTCACAACTACCGCTGGAATACTTGATTACTGAGGTGGAAGCCGTAGGATTCACCGGCTTTGTCATCGACCGCACAGTACTCACTGCCAACGCTTACCAGAGCGTGCGCGAGGTCCTTGCCCGCCGGGGCTATGAGATGCTCGAAGACGCCGCCAGCAAGTTCACCTTCGTACGGCTGCGAGATCCGGGTTTCCGGCTGATCTATGACCCAACCTACCGCGAGGCAGACCGTATCGTCGTTACCGATCCCGCCCGTCTCAGAGGAAGCAACCTTCCCCAACTCATAGACGGGGAAGCGCTCACCCGCTTTGTCGGCAAGCAGGCAGACAAAGGCAACAGCGTGATCGGGAAGGCCGATCATCCAGAGTTGTTTGCGGATGGCGCCGCGCTGGTACGCGGCCTCGGGCAAGCCGCCATTGCTCCAATCTCGGACATGCGCGGCCACCTAAGCTGCAAGGTGGAAGCGGGGCCAGAGGATGGCGGCGCGTCGGATACGCTCCTTCTGACTCTTGCCAACCAAAGCCGCTTCGACTGGAAACTGAACGATGGGCCTTTCCCGATCCGGATCGGCGTCCACATCCGCCAGCCGGACGGCAAGCTCCTTCGCTGGGACGACGGCATCCGCGTACCTGCGGATGCCTACGTCGGTCGGGGGGCCAGCCGCACCATTCGCATGCCACTCAGTAGCCTGCAGATGCGCGCCGAAACCAAAGGCCGCGGCGCCCTGGTCGCCGAATTCGCCCTGGTACAGGATGGCAACGCTTGGTTCGGCGACATCAGCTGCGCCGTTCTGCTGCCGTGAGTACGCCATTTTTTCCCTCGGGGCGTCGTGTCGTGCAAATCCCTTCACGGAGACGATGAATTGGGCGTACTCCGTCTGGTACTTGCGTTGAGCGTGGTGATGAGCCATGGGCTGACAACATTTCTCGGCATACGCTTGTTCGACGGCACTGGAGCCGTCTGGACCTTCTTTGCGATTTCAGGCTTCCTCATCACGGTGGCGCTCAACAACAAGTATGCGGTTGGTGAACGGCATCTGGCTCACTTTTACTGGAACCGGGTGGTTCGCCTTTACCCGGCGTACTGGCTTTGGCTGGCTCTGACGATTGCCGCTTACCTGCTGATTCCGCCCTCGTTGCTGACATACCAGCGGTTCGTAGTCGACGGCTCGGTCCAAGCAAGTGGCTTCTGGGCCGACAATGCACATGGCGCATCGGCCAGTACGCTTGCGGTAGCCGCATTTGCAAACATGACGGGCTTTCTGTCGGATCCGCTGCTTTATCTAGGATTCGACAAAGCAACTGGGACGTTGGTAGCCAACCCCCGGCAGGACGCGCCCACATGGGCCATGGGCTTCATGTTCCTTGGCCAATTCTGGAGTATTGGGGTTGAGCTCTGCTTTTATGCGCTCGCACCATTGGTGGCGAAAAGCATGTGGCGCATTACTTTGCTGTTCGCACTCAGCGCCAGCGGCTACTTGGAGCAGGCCTTGGTCAAACTTGGAAAATGGGTAGATCTTCCGCCTGTCCTCACTTACGTCCAAGCACCGAAATTTCTCTGGATGTTCATGATTGGTGCCATGCTCGCGCATGCTTTCCTATCCGCACGAGGTGCAGGCCGCAAGAAGCTCTGGCAGCCCACTGTCTTGCTACTGATGATGTACGCGTATGTGGCTTCACGTGCTCCAATTCTCTTCCCAATGCAAACGTTCCCATGGTGGCTGTTCGTCGCATTGACCGTTTCCGTGCCGCTATTGTTCGCCAAGACAGCATCTAATAAGTTAGACCGGTTGGCGGGGGATTTGTCCTATCCGGTCTACATCAATCACTTCATCGTTATTCAGCTCGTTGGCTCGGTCGTAGCCCCAAGTGGCTTCATCTTCGCGCTCGTATCGATCCTGCTGGCAACGGCTACGGTAATCTTGGTCGAGCGCCCAGCTCGGCGCTTGAAATTCAGAGGACCCGCCACCACCAGCGCATCAGCGGCACTGAATCGGACCTCAAGCCCGATAAGCAGCGAAGCTAGTCAGGGCAGAAGTATTACCTGACGGACAGCAAAAAAACTAGGACACGCCGTACGTTGCGCTGCTCGTCACACGACGTCGCATGATGTGGTGAGGTGCTAAGGGGCGACCACCTCAATGCATTAAAATGATGCGCGTCGAAGCAGAGGCGGTGTTGCGTGCAAGCTTCGAGCCCACGAATGAGTAACAGTTATCACCCAATCCGCGCCGCACCCTTGGACAGTTGTGTTGATTGAGAGGGGGCTAGCCGCCGACCTTAGCCTTAGTACAGCCATGAAACCTTTAGTGCGTCGAATTCTATTCCGATGCGATCGAGGGAAACCATGATTCGGGCCGATCACGGGTGCATGCCTCTAGGCAGCGTTTTTGAATTTATGCGAGATTTCGCCCAGATTGAGTAAAGTGAAGCGAGTTAAAACTATGAAAAAAGCAATCATCACCGGCATATCAGGTCAAGATGGCGCCTACCTCGCCCAATTGCTCTTGGAAAAGGGTTACAAGGTCTACGGCACGTACCGCCGAACCAGTTCAGTCAACTTCTGGCGCATTGAAGAGCTAGGCATCCAGAACCACCCTAATCTGCATCTGGTCGAGTACGACCTGACCGACCTGGGCAGCAGCATTGCGCTGGTGCAGAAAGTTCAGCCCGACGAGATCTACAACCTGGCCGCGCAGAGCTTTGTGGGCGTGAGCTTTGACCAGCCCACCACCACGGCGCAAATCACCGGCATTGGTGCGCTGAACCTGCTGGAGGCGATTCGCCTGGTCAACCCCAAGATTCGCTTCTACCAGGCGAGCACATCCGAAATGTTCGGCAAGGTGCAGGCCATTCCGCAGGTGGAAGACACGCCGTTTTACCCGCGCAGCCCTTACGGTGTGGCCAAGCTCTACGCGCACTGGATGACGGTGAACTACCGGGAAAGCTACAACATCTTTGGCAGCAGCGGCATTTTGTTCAACCACGAGAGCCCGCTGCGCGCCCGCGAGTTTGTGACGCGCAAGATTACCGATTCGGTGGCCAAAATCAAACTGGGCAAGCTTGACTGTATGGATCTTGGCAACATCGACGCCAAGCGCGACTGGGGCTTTGCCAAAGAATATGTTGAAGGCATGTGGCGCATGCTGCAGGCTGACGAGCCAGACACTTTTGTGCTGGCCACCAACCGCACTGAGACCGTGCGCGACTTTGTGCGCATGGCGTTCAAGGGTGCAGGTATTACAGTGGACTTCAAGGGCGCTGCTGAGAACGAGACAGCGGTGGTGGCGGCCCTCACCCCCCTTCGACAGGCTCAGGACAGGCCAAGCCTCTCCGAGGGAGAGAGGGAGTTGAAAGTTGGGCAAACCGTGATGCGCATCAACCCCAAGTTTTACCGACCGGCAGAGGTGGAGTTGCTGATTGGCAACCCGACCAAGGCCAAAGCCAAGTTGGGCTGGGAACCAAAGACGACGCTTGAACAGCTGTGCCAGATGATGGTCGAGGCTGACCTGCGGCGCAACCAGGCAGGGTTTTCGTTTTGAAGATTTTGTTGACAGGTGCCAATGGGTTTACAGGGCGGCACTTTACTGCCCTGGCCCGAGAAAAAGGGCATGAGGTAGTGGCCCTTGCGGCAGACTTGACGGACGCCGAGGCACTGAAGGCGGAAGTTGCCTCTATACAGCCCTCTCATGTGGTACATCTTGCTGCCATTAGCTTTGTAGGCCATGCTGATGTGCGGGCTTTTTATGATGTCAATCTGTTCGGCACGCTCAACCTTCTGAACGCGATCGCAGCGCTTGAGATGTCACCACGTTCGGTCATTCTTACCAGTAGTGCCAATGTGTATGGCAATTGCGCTGCATCACCCATTCCCGAAGACCAAATTCCAGCGCCATTGAACCACTACGGCATCAGTAAACTGGCAATGGAGCATTTGGCACGCACCTATTCAGACACATTACCCATAGTCATTGTCCGCCCGTTTAATTACACGGGGTCAGGACAAGCACTCACATTTGTCATTCCCAAACTGATTGACCACTTCAGCCGTCGCGCGTCGCGCATTCAGCTAGGAGACGTCAGCGTAGAGCGAGAGTTCAACGACGTATTGTTTGTTTGCGAGGCCTACCTCCAACTGCTTGAGCATGGCCAGCCTGGCGAAACGTATAACGTGTGCTCTGGCCAGCCCTATACATTGCAGCACGTGATTGACACTCTTGTACGTATCACGGGGCACAGCATCGAGGTCGAGGTCGACCCCGCCTTTGTGCGCTCCAACGAGGTAAACCGCTTGTGCGGCAGCCCGGCCAAGCTAAAGGCGCTGCTGGCCAAGCATGACTACACGCTAAACAATCTACCACTGGAAGACACGCTGCGGCGCATGCTGGCCACGGCAGGTGCTAACGCCTGAACGGCAATGCCGAGACTGACTTATGCACGGGCTGGTGCGCAGATTTTGCAGGCGCATCTGGAATTGGGTGCCGGAATTCTCTATCGCAGCCCCATTACCCCCACTGGCGCAGTGCCTGCGCGCGGCGGCGTGCCGGTGCTGTTCCCCCAGTTTGCAGACCGGGGGCCTTTGCCCAAGCATGGCCTAGTGCGCACTGTGCCTTGGACACTGATACAAGAGTCCACGTCAGATCAGGCGCATAGCGTGGCCTTTGAGCTGGCGATAGCGGCCGGGCAATTTACCGATTGGCCGCACGCCGCACACTTGGTTTTGAAAGCTGAGGCTTTGCAAGACGACTTGCGCCTGAGCCTGCAGGTCACCAACACCGGTAACGACACCTTTACCTGGACAGGTGGCCTGCACCCTTACTTTGCGGTGGATGACCTGCACGCCTGCTCCGTGACTGGTCTTGCCGGCTTACCCGTTCAGGACCGCTACGATGCAAACCTGACAACCGAACCAGGCAGTCCACGCAACTGGGGCGACGAGCCTTTTGAACGGCTCTATGGCGCCTGCCCGCCGCTCACGCTGTTCACCGGCTCCCGGTGGCTGAAACTCACCGCCAGCGGCTTTGAGCAATGGATGGTGTGGAACCCTGGTCGTGCGGGCGGCGATGCACTGCCGGATCTGCCCGCAGGTGACTGGCGGCGCTTTGTGTGCGTGGAGCCGGTATGCGTGACGCGACCAGCAGAGCTGRCACCAGGCGCAGTATTTGAAGGTACGCTGGCAATCAGCGTTCAAGCAAAAAACAATTGAATGAAAGACGAATTGATGCAAGTCGCCTTTAACGCCACAGCGTTACTTTCACCGCTGACAGGTATTGGCCAATATGCCCATCATCTGGCATTGGGGTTGCAGCAACCTGGCGAGGTCAGCGCCAACTTCTTCTATGGTTCTGGCTGGAGTGCCGATGTTCGCACAAAGCCCTTGCCTAGTGTGACCACCATCAAGACCTTGGTGCGTCGGCTTCTGCCTAATTCATATGGTGTGGCCCGGGCAATTCAGCAACACCAATTCTCAAAGGGCGCTCGACGAACGCGACACGACATCTACCATGAGCCGAATTTCCTGGCCTATCGTTTTGATGGCCCCAGCGCCATCACCGTTCACGATCTTTCATGGATACGTTTTCCTGAAATGCATCCGGTAGAGCGCGTGCGCGCGATGGACAAATACTTCCAGCCGGGGCTTGAACGTGCGTCAGTGATCCTGACTGACTCTGAATTCGTCAAGCGCGAGTTGATGGATGTGTTTGGCGTGAAGCCCGAGCGAATCCGCCCGGTACTGCTGGGCGTCGAAGCCCAGTTTTACCCCCGGTCGGCCGACGAGACACACGCGGTTTTGGACGCACACGGTTTGGTGCACGGCCAATACATTTTGGCAGTAGGCACGCTGGAGCCCAGAAAGAATCTGGCAGTGGCCCTGCGCGCCTTCATGCAGCTGGCACCTGCGCTCAGAAAGCGCTTTCCGCTGGTGCTAGTGGGCATGAAAGGGTGGCACACCTCGGCTCTGGAGCAGCAGATAGCACCGCTGATTGCGGCGGGCGAAATTCGCCAGTTGGGTTATTTGCCGCGGGAAAATTTGGCAACCATCATTGCCGGGGCCACCACGCTGATCTACCCCTCTATTTACGAAGGGTTTGGCTTGCCGCCGCTTGAGGCCATGGCTTGCGGCGTGCCCGTAATCACATCCAACGTGTCCTCCATTCCTGAGGTGGTGGGCGACACCGGTTTGATGCTGGATCCGCAGGATGTGGACGGCTTTGCAAAAGGCATGGAAACCCTGCTCACCGCGCCTGACGTCCGCCAGGCCATGGCCCAGAAGGCGCTTGCGCGCAGCGCCCAGTTCACATGGGCAAGCTGCGTTAGCCAGACTGTAGAGGCCTATCGACTGGTGCTCAGTAAATCCTGATACAGCCTGAGGTGGCTCGCCGCCATGGTGGGCACCGAGTAGTTGTCGGTATGGGCCAGGGCTTGTTGGCCCAGTTTCTCGCGCAAGACGTCGTCCTTCAGCAAACGGGCAAGGCAATGGCCCAGGGCCAGAGGGTCGCGCACCGGAACGGCAAAGCCGGTTTGGCCATCCACGTTGACCACGTTGACGCCATTGTTCAGCTGAGTGCACACCACGGGCTTGCCGCAGGCCATGGCCTCAAGCTGTACCAGGCCAAACGCTTCGCTTTGCTCTACCGACGGCAAACAAAACACGTCGCAGGCGTTGAAGTAAGCGGCAATATCTTCTTCGGGGATGCGGCCGCTGAAAAACACCCTGTCGCTCATACCCATTGCCGCAGCCTGCTGCTCCAGCTGAGGCATCAAGGGCCCGTCACCGCCCAAGATAAGAAAGGCATCGGTGTGCTGCAGGGCCTCTATCAACACATCAAAACCTTTGTAATAAACATGGCGGCCCAAGGCAAACACCAGCCCCCTGCCCTGTGCCCGCGCGCGCAACTCATCCCGCAGTGCGGCAGTTCGCGGGTTCAATACCAGCGGTGCGTAGTCAAGTCCATAAGGAATCACATGACGCCGTTGCGCTGGAATGTCGCGCGGGATCTGCGTAGACGCATCAAAGTGCGCTTGGGTGGCCGCAACCAATGCGTCGGCCTGCCGCGCGATGCGCCGTAAAAAAGGTTCATACAAAGCCAGCAGGCGCTTTTGGCGAATGATGTCGCTATGCCAGGTAATCACCCGCTTGATGTTGGCTGGCAACACAAGAGACACCAGATGCGAAAGCGGGTCGGGAAAATGCAAATGCACGATGTCAAACTTTTTCTCGCGATGCAGGGCAAGCGCCTTGAGTACCAGCGCAGGCGCAATGGCAGTTCTGAAAACCATGCCAAACGATGAGGCCTGAACCAGGCGATGCCCGTCGACCATGGTGTCGCTGCCCTGCAAGCCTTTTGCGGCCACAAGATTGACAACCTCAACACCGAGAAGCGCCAGCTCTTTGCTAAGCAAGGCCACATGGCGCTCAAGTCCGCCATGCTGGTCGTTCCAGAAGCGCCCAAATTGGAGTACTCTCATTGAATTAAAAACATCTTATAAAAACATCTCAGCGTCATGCATGTTTAATCCCATCTGGTCTTTGCTTGAAAGAAGTGGGGGCGTATTCAGGGGCAGGGGCCAATGGATGGCCAGTTCCGGGTCGTTCCAGGCAATGCAGCGCTCGAACTCGGGGGCGTAATAGTCGGTGGTTTTATAAAGAAATTCAGCGGCGTCAGAAATAACCAGAAACCCATGTGCGAAGCCTTCAGGCACCCAAAGCTGGCGTTTGTTGTCTGCAGACAGGATTTCACCCACCCAACGCCCGAAAGTTGGCGATGATTTTCGGATATCAACTGCAACGTCAAAGACCTCGCCTTGCAGCACACGCACAAGCTTGCCTTGGGGTTGCTGGACTTGGTAATGCAAGCCGCGCAGCACATTTCTCGCAGAGCGGGAATGATTGTCTTGCACAAAGCTGGCTTGCCTGCCAATGGCCGCCTCAAATTTCGCCTGGTTAAAGCTCTCAAAGAAGAAGCCGCGCTCGTCTCCGAAAACTTTGGGTTCGATGATGAGCACGTCTGGGATGGCGGTGGGGGTGATTTGCATGGCTGAGAATTAGAGCTTAAGACGGTACCCGCTTTTACGCCTTCCCGCCTTTGCGGGGAAGGCGGTCATTTATTTTGGTTCTTATTGCGCGGCGTCAAATCGCCCAGTTGGCCAGTTGCAGCGCTTCCACGCGTTCGAATTCGCGCAGGTTGTTGGACACGAGCGTCAGCCCTTCACTGCGGGCATGGGCAGCAATGTGCAGATCATTCACACCGATGGGTTGCCCTTGCTTTTCCAGTGCACTGCGAATGCTGCCGTAATGCTGCGCCGCCTTGGGTCCATAGGGCAACACATCCAGACGGCTGCAAAAGTCTTCCACGACGGCCAGGGAGCGCGCTGGCGCGTTGCTTTTTTCCGCACCGTGCAGTAATTCGGCCAGCGTGATGACTGAAATGGCCATGTGGCCTGCATGTTCATTGAACAGCTGTAGCGCCGACAATGGCTTGCTCTTGATCACATAGATCACGATATTGGTGTCGAGCAGATAGCGCAGCATCACAAGGCTTCGCGCTCAGGCTGATCCTGACTGGCGCGCGCCTCCAGAAAATCGTCGGCCACCTGCGGGCTGTTCAAAAAGAAGCTGTCCCATGTCTGCCCCAGCGGCGCAATGATGCGCTCACAGCCGCGTGCCCGCACGTCCACCCGCTTGACACTGTCAGGCAAGCGCAGGTCCGCAGGAAGTCTGATGGCCTGGCTGCGGTTGTTGGTGAATACGGTGGTCGTCGTCACGGCTTGACTCCTTAAATTTTACCTTGGATATAGCATAAGTATATCCCAAACTTCGATCGCAAACGAAGGCGCCATTTCTTTTCCCAAGGATTGAGCCAGCCTGCGGAAGGCGCTGGCAACCCGCTTTTACTCCTTCCCGCCTTTGGGGGAAGGCGGGATGGGGGATCTGTGCACCGCAATACCGTTCAGTTAAGCCGTTCGCCCTGAGCTCGGCCTGTCCTGAGCTTGTCGAAGGGTCGGGCCGCAGGCCAACAAGGCTTCGACAAGCTCAGCCCGAACGGGGTTTGGGTGCTTAACTGAACCGCATCGCGCCTATCCGACCCCCATCCCGGCCTTCCCCCAGAGGGGGAAGGAGACACCAAGGCAGCCGCAACAAACATCGCATCTATTTGTCGGGTGCAGTAGTGGGTCCAGCTCAATTCGTGACATCAAACCCCCGCCCGAACTCGCCGGTCGGGGTGATTTTTCATTTCTGGATCTCTTCCTTCAACAAGCGCAGCATGTACTGGCCGTAGCCGTTTTTTGCCAATGGTTGCGCAAGTTTTTCAAACTGCTCTGCGGTGATAAAGCCGTTGCGCCAGGCAATCTCTTCCGGGCAAGCGATTTTCAGGCCCTGACGATTCTCCAGCGTAGCAATGAACTGGCCCGCCTCAAGCAGGCTTTCGTGGGTTCCCGTGTCGAGCCAGGCATAGCCACGCTGCATGATTTGCACGTCGAGCTGGCCATGCTCCAGGTAGGCCTGGTTGACCGCCGTGATTTCCAGCTCACCGCGGGCGCTGGGCTTGACGGCCTTGGCGATGTCAACCACCTGGTTGTCGTAAAAATAGAGGCCCGTGACGGCGTAACTGCTCTTAGGGTGGACGGGCTTTTCTTCGATGCTGCTGGCTTTGCCCTGGGCGTCAAACGCCACCACGCCGTAGCGCTGGGGGTCGTTCACATGGTAGGCAAATACCGTGGCACCGGCGGTGCGTTGGTGAGCACTGGCCAGCAGGCCCTGGAAGTCATGGCCATAAAAGATGTTGTCGCCCAGTACCAGCGCACTGGGCGCGTTGCCGATGAATTGCTCGCCGATGACGAAAGCCTGCGCCAGGCCGTCTGGGCTGGGCTGCACGGCGTATTGCAGGTTCAGGCCCCACTGGCTGCCGTCGCCCAGCAGTTGCTGAAAACGCGGTGTGTCTTGCGGGGTGCTGATGACGAGGATGTCGCGCATGCCCGCGAGCATGAGGGTGCTCAGCGGGTAGTAGATCATGGGCTTGTCATACACCGGCAGCAGCTGCTTGCTGATGGCCAGCGTGGCCGGGTGCAGCCGGGTTCCGGAGCCCCCGGCGAGGATGATGCCTTTGCGTTGGGTCATGTGTTCCTGCTTTGCGTTCAGAGGATTTCAGCGAGCATGCGGTCCACGCCCTGCTGCCACGGCGGTAGGGTCAGGCCGAAGGCGGTTTGCAGCTTGGTGGTGTCTAGCCGAGAGTTGGTGGGCCGTTTGGCGGGTGTGGGAAACGCGCTGGTGGGAACGGGGTCCACCGCTTTGGCTATTATTTTTATAGCTAACTTCCCTTGTTCATGGCCCCGTTCTGCCTGGGCGAGGACGTATTTTGCATAGCCATGCCAGCTGGTTTCGCCACTGGCCGCCAGGTGATAAAGGCCGGCATCAGCGGGGCGCTGCAGTACCTGGCGGATGGCATGGGCGGTTACGTCGGCCAGCAGCTCGGCGCCGGTGGGGGTGCCAAACTGGTCGTTGATCACGGTGAGGCATTCGCGCTCCTGCGCCAGGCGCAGCATGGTTTTGGCGAAATTGCCGCCGCGCGCGGCATAGACCCAGCTGGTGCGAAAGATCAGGTGGCGCGGGCTGGCCGCCTGGATGAGCTGCTCGCCTTCAAGCTTGGTCTGGCCATAGACGCTGAGCGGCGCCGGCGTGTCGGCCTCGGTCCAGGGGCGGATACCGCTGCCGTCAAACACGTAGTCAGTGCTGTAGTGCACCAGCAGTGCGCCGAGCCTGGCTGCCTCCTGCGCCAGCGCGCTGGGGGCCAGCGCATTGAGCGTGCGGGCAAGTGCAGGCTCACTTTCGGCCTTGTCTACGGCGGTGTAGGCGGCGGCATTGACGATGACGTCGGGCCGTAGCTCTTGCACCGTGGCAGCCAAGCCCTGCAGGTTGCTGAGGTCGCCGCACAGGTCTGTGCTGTGGCGGTCGAGCGCCGTGAGTTCACCCAAGGGAGCCAGGCTGCGCTGCAATTCCCAGCCGACCTGGCCGTTTTTGCCGAAGAGCAGGATTTTCAAGCCGTAGCCTTTTGGGTTTGCCCGTACTGCTTGGCCGTCCACTCGCGGTAGGCCCCGCTTTGCACGTGGGCCACCCACTCGGGGTTGGCCAGGTACCACTGGACGGTTTTTCGGATACCGGTCTCAAAGGTTTCAGCCGGCTTCCAGCCCAGCTCGCGCTGGATTTTGCTGGCGTCTATGGCATAGCGGCGGTCGTGGCCGGGGCGGTCTTTGACGTAGCTGATCTGCTCGCCGTAGTTTTTGCCGTCGGCGCGGGGTCGCAATTCGTCAAGCAGGGTGCACACGATATTGACGATCTCGATGTTGGGCTTTTCGTTCCAGCCGCCCACGTTGTAGACCTCGCCGGTTTTGCCGGCTTCCAGCACGCGGCGAATGGCGCTGCAGTGGTCTTTCACGTAGAGCCAGTCGCGCACCTGCATGCCGTCACCGTACACCGGCAGGGGCTTGCCGGCCAGGGCATTGACGATCATCAGGGGGATGAGCTTCTCGGGGAAATGGTAGGGGCCGTAGTTGTTGCTGCAGTTGGTGGTGAGCACCGGCAGGCCATAGGTGTGGTGGTAGGCGCGCACCAGGTGGTCGCTGGCGGCCTTGCTGGCCGAGTACGGGCTGTTGGGCTCGTAGCGGTGCGTTTCCGTGAAGGCGGCGTCCGCTGGCGCGAGCGAGCCATAGACCTCGTCGGTTGACACATGTAAAAAGCGGAAATCCGCCTTGGCATCACCCTGCAAGCCGCCCCAATACGCCCTGACGGCCTCCAGCAGGCGGAACGTGCCGACGATATTGGTCTGAATGAAGTCTTCCGGGCCGTGAATGGAACGGTCTACATGCGACTCGGCCGCAAAGTTGAGGATGGCTCTGGGCTGGTGGGTAACTAGCAGCCGGGTGACTAGCGCGGAATCGCCGATGCCGCCCTTGACAAAGACATGGCGCGGGTCAGCCTGCAAGGAGGAGAGGTTTTCAAGGTTGCCCGCGTAGGTCAGGTTGTCGATATTGACCACAGACTCATCGGTTTGCGCGAGCCAGTCGAGCACAAAATTGGCGCCAATAAAGCCGGCGCCTCCGGTAACGAAAATCATGCAAGCCTTTGAGGGAGGTCACTGAAGGACGCAGCAGGGCAGTCACCCTTGACCCGGCGATTATCCCACCGCATCATCCAGTTTCAGTTGTAAACCGGGACTTACAACCAACCACATAGCGAGTGCAGTCTCCCGCCAAAATCCGGCGCGACGCACGGAAAGACCGTTTTAGCGGTGTAACCGTGGTCGCCTGCCCATAAGAACGACCTGTTTGTCAACGGCCAAGGACGACCACATGATCAAAAAACGGGATCAGAAATGAATCCCGCGCATCATCTCCTGCATGGCCACTGCCTCGGCCGACAGCTGCGGCTTGGCGCTCTTTTCACCCTTACCGCCCTTCTCGCCCTTGGCGGCCGATGAGTCAGGGAACATGCGGAAGCTGGTGTTCATGGCAATCTGGGCGATGCGCGGCACCAGCGCGTGCATGACCTGGCCGGTAATGCCCAAGCGGGTGGCAATGCGCACCGGCTTGAAGATACAGGCTTGCGCGATCATGTCGGCGGCCTCTTCGGGCGAGAGGGTGGGCACGTTGTTGTAGAGGTTGGTGGGCGCAATCATGGGCGTGCGCACTAACGGCATGTTGATGGTGGTGAAGCCAATGCCCAGGTCGGAAAACTCGCTGGAGGCGCAGCGCGTCCAGGCGTCCAGCGCGGCTTTGGAGGCCACGTAGGCCGAAAAGCGCGGCGCATTGGTCAGCACGCCGATGGAGCTGATGTTGACCACATGGCCCTTGCGTTTGGCCGCCATGCCGGGCAGCAGGCCCATGGTCACGCGCAGGCAGCCAAAGTAATTGAGCTGCATGGTGCGTTCGAAATCGTGAAAACGGTCATAACTGGCCTCAATGGCGCGGCGAATCGAGCGTCCGGCGTTGTTGATCAGGAAGTCGACGCCGCCGTGGTTGGCGATCAACTCCTTGAGGAAGCGGTCACAGTCTGCCATGTCGGCAATATCGGCCGGGTAAGCGACAAAGCTATAGCCTTTGGCTTTCGCTTCTTTGCAGGCAACATCCAGCTTGTCCTGGTCGCGGCCGCAGATGACGGTGATGGCGCCGGCCTCGGCAAATTTGTGCGCTGCCGCCAGGCCAATGCCTGAAGAGCCGCCGGTAATCAGCACCACCTTGCCGCCGACCGTGCCCTTGAGCGTGCGGTCAATATGCAGGTCGGGGTCGAGGTGGCGCTCCCAGTAATCCCACAAGCGCCACGCGTAGTCCTTGAGGTTGGGGCATTCAATGCCGGAACCCTTCAGCGCCGCCATGGTGCCCCGGCAGTCAAACCGGGTCGGGTAATTCACGAAGGTCAGCATGTCCTCGGGCAGGCCAAGGTCGGCCATGATGGCGGCGCGCACGCGGCGCACCGGTGCCAGCGCCATCAGGCTTTTCTTGACGCCGCGCGGAATGAAGCCCAGCAGGGCGGCATTGACGAACAGGTTCATCTTCGGTGCGTGGGCGGCCCGGCTGAAGATGTCGAGCACATCGCCGACGCGGTAACCCACCGGATCCACCAGGTGGAAGCATTTTTTGGCAATGTCACTCTTGTCTTTGGGAAGGTGGCTGATGTGGTCCAGTGCATCGACCACGAAGTCGACCGGAACAATGTTGACGCGCCCGCCCTCCAGCCCCACGGCCGGCATCCAGGGCGGTAGCAGTTGCCGCATGCGCTGGATCAGCTTGAAGAAATAGTAAGGGCCGTCAATCTTGTCCATTTCCCCGGTGGTGCTGTCGCCGACCA
This sequence comes from Polaromonas sp. P4_F9, assembly GCF_056401235.1. Classification (NCBI taxonomy): domain Bacteria; kingdom Pseudomonadati; phylum Pseudomonadota; class Betaproteobacteria; order Burkholderiales; family Comamonadaceae; genus Polaromonas; species Polaromonas sp. P4_F9. Next base: position 30,025 of record NZ_JBFUJT010000005.1, read on the forward strand.
CCATGGCCGGCCGAAACACCGTCCAGGGCACCTTGCACTCCTTGCGCACGATTTTTTCGCTCTCGTGCTTGGTCATGAAATACGGGTGCTCGTAGTTTTCAGCCTCCTCAAACATGTCCTCGCGGAACACGCCTTCATACAGGCCTGCCGCCGCGATGGAGCTCACGTGATGAAAGTGGCCCGCCTCGATGGCCTTGGCAAATTCGACGGTGTTGCGGGTGCCGTCAATGTTGACGGCGATCTGGCTTTCTTCGTCGGCATCCAGGTCGTACACCGCCGCCAGGTGATAAAAATGACTCACCTGCCCCTTGAGTTGTTTGATGTCTTCGCTGCTGACGCCGAGCTTTTTTCCGGTCAGGTCGCCATGCACGGCGACCGCCCGCGTGGCACTCACGCCCCAGTACGCCCTGAGTGCGGCCAATTTGCCCGCGCTTTCCTGGCGGATCAGGAAATGAACGGTGCTGCCTTTTCGCTCCAGGAGTTTTTTAACCAGGCGTTTACCAATGAAGCCGGTGGCTCCCGTGACGAAATAATGCATTGCGATTGTCCTTGTGTCTTGTGCTGACGCGTGCTGAACCGGCGGTCAGAAAGCCGATTCTTGCCCAAGCCATGGTAGCCGCCATTCAGCAGAAACCCGTGTCCCGGTGCGGGGGCTTTGAGCTTTTTTGGTTTTCTAGAACCCGGCATCTAAACACCGGCACCTGAAGGCCTTATATTTGCTGCGTGCGCAGTACACCCACCGCGCAGCACCTCATATCCACCATCAGCATGGAGACAATCATGGTCAAGAAATTGCAAAGAATGAGTGCCGACAAAAAAGCGGCTCCTCCATTGGCCAGCGCCGTCAAGGAGTCCGCCCAGCAAATCTGGCTGGCCGGCCTGGGGGCTTTCTCCAAGGCCCAGGAAGAAGGCGGGAAAGTGTTTGAGACCCTGGTCAAGGAAGGCCTGACCATCCAGCGCAAAACGCAGGCGGCTGCTGAAGAAAAGATTTCTGAAGCGACCAGCAAAATGACCAACATGGCCACCGACATCCAGTCCAAGGCCGGCCATCAGTGGGACAAGCTGGAGAATATTTTTGAAGAGCGCGTGGCCAAAGCCCTGAACAAGCTCGGCGTGCCGTCTGCGAAGGACGTGGACGCCCTGGCTGCGCGCATTGACGAACTCAACAAGAACATGCAGAAAATGTACGGCAAGGCACCTGCTGCCAGGACAGCTGAAAAACCTGCGGCCAAAAAGCCGGCCAGCACAGCAGCCAAGCCCGCGGCCGCCAAGCGCCCCACCGCACGCAAATCCGCTTGAGCACCCGGCGCATTCGGCGCTTTGAAAAAGGGACGCGCGTCCCTTTTTTTACGCCTGTCCGGCGAACAGTTAACTGAAGGGTATGGGGTTGAGCCATGCACGGCTACATGGCTGTATGATCGGCCGCCCGTCGGCGGGCTTTGCCGCTGGACTTCCCCAGTTCCGCGCCGGGGGGCTCTGGGTTAGAGTACAGAACAAAACGAGGTAGACAATTTATGGCGAAAAAAGCGCCGCGCCGTACTGCAGAGCGGATTTTGGAGGTCACGCTGGACCTGTTCAATCGCTTTGGCGAGCCCAATGTCTCGACCACGCTGATTTCTGCCGAACTCAGCATCAGCCCCGGCAATCTCTACTATCACTACCCCGCCAAAGACGAGCTGATCAACTCCCTGTTTGACCGCTACGAGCGCTCGTTGACCGAGCTCCTGAATGCCAGCGACGGCGTGCGCAATGTTGAAGACGCCTGGTTTTTCATGCACACGCTGTTTGAATTGATCTGGCAATACCGCTTTTTGTACCGCGACCTCAACGACCTGTTGAGCAAAAACCGCCGGCTGGAAACCCACTTTCAATGGGTGCTCAAAAACAAGACCCGCGCTGTCAAGGCCCTGCTAGACGGCATGAGCCGCGCCGGCGCCGTGACGATTGATTCGCGCGAGGTGGAAGCCACGGCCACCAGCATGGTGGTGGTGCTGACCTACTGGCTCAGCTTCGAGTACGTGCGCGACCCGCGCAACGCCCTGGAGCCGGGCAACGCGCAGGCCGCGCTGCTGCGCGGTGCGCACCACGTGCTGAACCTGCTGATTCCTTACCTCGAACAGGGCCAGCGCGCCCACCTGCAGGCCCTGATAAGCGCCTACAACACCCCGGCGTGAGCCCTGCCAACCACTGCCCGCCCCCCCAACTTCCCACTTCCCAATTTCGCTTTCCTCACCCATAACACCAACAACGTTAATCAAGGAGATAACACCATGGCCAAATGGACCGCTTTTCCACACGCTGGCGACTACACGTTGAATGCCGCCAGCCTGAAAAAGAACTGGGCCCGCCTGCACCAAGGGGACTGCGAGCCCCTGCCCCAAGAGGCGGACGTGCTGGAGGCCTGGGTACTTTTTCACAATGGCGAGTTTCAAAAGGCAGCAGAGGCCGGCCTCAAGGTCGGTGGCCACGGCCTCACGGTCGCCAACAAGGCCGCCAGCATTTACGCCAACTACCTCGAAACCAAAGAAAAGACCAAGCTCGAGCTGTTCATGGAAGTCGCCGCGCGCGCCGAGGCGCAGCAGGCGGCCGGCCCCAAAAATCCCAATGCCTGGTACTGGCAGGCCTATGCCCTCGGGCGCTACAGCCAGGGCATCAGTGTGGCCAAGGCGCTGGCGCAGGGCCTGGGCAGCAAGGTCAAACATGCACTGGAGCAAGCCATCAAGCTGCAACCCAAGCATGCCGATGCCCATATCGCGCTGGCGGCTTTTCATGCCGAAGTGATCGACAAGGTGGGCTCGCTGATAGGCGGCATGACCTACGGCGCCAAAAAGGACATTGGCCTGGTGCTGTACAAGGACGCGCTGAAACTGAACCCCGGCTCCGCGATTGCCATGGTCGAATATGCCAACGGCCTGGTCATGCTCGAAGGCGACAAGAGAATGGCGGAGGCGACGAAGCTGTATGAGCAGGCGGCGGCCAGCAAGCCGATGGATGCCTGCGAACGGCTGGATGTCGAGATGGCGAAGGCTGAACTGGAAGATTGAGTTTCCTGCGCTCAGCCAGGTCCGTGTGTCGCAACGTGCGCGGGCCTTTTGCTATGTTTTTATAGCAAATTAGGTCCGTCTTTATTTAGACTTTACCGCCCAAATCATCAAAGGTCGCAGTTCAAAACTGCCGTTGATGTATTTTTGCTGCGCCTCCGTCTTGATGCCGCTGGCAGGGTCAAGTCGCGCTGTTTGCGAGCATGCCCGGGTCTCGCCCCGGCGGGCGACTTACTTTTCTTTGCTTCGCCAAAGAAACCTAAGGAAAAGAAAGGCGACCCGCAGTCTGGGTCCCTTCGCTACGCTACGGGCAATCTGCGCTGCGCCAGAAAAGCGGGGGTCCGCRCAAACTCGCCTGCGGCTCAAACAGCGCGCGGCCCTGATCCCGCTTTTCTGGCGCAGCACAGGCCCAGCCAGGACGGGTTTGGGGGGAAAGTCAAAAGACAAAAAACTACACCGACGCCTCACTCCCTCCCCCGCTGGGGGAGGGTTGGGGTGGGGGCTGACCCCGAACCCGCATCCGTACCTGCACCCACCCCCCTTCTGTCTGCGCCGAGGAGCACAGGGCCAGGCGGATCAGGGATCGCGATTGTCTGAGCCGCAGGCGAGTTGAGCGAGACCCCGCCTGGACCGAGCACCACAGGCTGCCCGCAGCGCAGCGAAGGGACGCAGACAGCAGGGTCGCCTTTTCTTTGCTTACTTTCTTTTGGCGAACGCAAAAGAAAGTGAGTAGCCGCCGGGCTACCCCCGGCCAGCAACCCTCAGCAGAGTCAACCCGCTATAAATTCAATAGCTAACGACGCCTGACCCCTAAGGGCGAGAAAGCTCACTCACTCCGCGACGACACATCACTCCACGGCTCCCCCCGGTACCAAGCATGCCGGGCCAGACGCAACATGGGCTTGTCCCCCGCCGTATCGCCGTAGGCATAGAGCGTGACCTGGCTGGCGGCGTCCGCGCCAAAGCGTTCCGGCAGCCACGCCTTGAGCCGGCGCACCTTTTCCTCGCCGTGGCAATTGGCGGTGCTCATGCGTCCGGTCAGGCGGCCATCCACCACCTCCAGGCCGGTACAGATCAGCGCGTCAAAACCCAGTTGCCGGGCCGCGTGCTGCAGGTAAATATCGGGCGACGCACTGACGATCACGCAGCAGTGCCCGGCCTGCCGGTGCTGCGCCAGCCGCGCCATGGCCCAGTCCTGCAGCTGGTGCGGCAAGTCACGCCCGGCCCAGTCAGCCGCCCAGTGCGCCACCTCGACACTGCTGCGCCCGGTCAGCGCCATTTTGAGCAGGCGCGCCTTGGCCACGTCATTGCGTACCAGCTTCAACGCATAACCGGCCATCCACGGCCCGCTCAGCAGCAGGGCCCGTAAAAATCCGGGCCAGCCCAGGCCACGGGCGAGAAACGGCAGCAGAGTGTCGCGCCGGGTCAGCGTACCGTCGAAGTCAAACGCGGCGACAACGGGGCCAGCTACCTCGGACATCGCACTTGCCCGCAATAGCGTTCGCAAAACGGGCACCCGGTCATCGGCAATGCGGAGGGTATGTTGTAGTAGCGCTTGAAAATAGTCCCCAGCACGCCTTCACGGTAGGCCTGGTAGTTGAATCCGGTGCCCTCCACCGCATAAAACGGCGCACCATTCTGTGTGAAGCTGAGCACACGCACCGCTTCAAAATAGGGCTGGAAGTCCTCCAGCCTGGGGCTGCCGAACGTGATGACGCGTATGGTTTTGCCCTGGTAGAGCGAAAAATCAACCAGCTGATCGTCCTGCCGGGAATGGAACTTCCCGACACCAAACACCGGCATGTACTGCCGGCGCTCAAAGCCGTAAATCGAGGCCGGCGTGAAGGCATCGCCCATCAGCACCACGCCCGGGCTGCTGACTTGCCGCAGGATCTCGGCGGTTTTATAGCTGCGGATGATTTGCGGATAAAGCGTGGTGCTGCGCCAGGTGTCCAGCGTGGTCAGGTAGAGGCCGGCCACCACCAGCACATGCAGGCCCGCAAACACGGCCAGGCCCTTGGCTGCGGTCTTGAGTTTGTCGGCCGGCAAGGCAAACGCCAGAAACGCAAAGCCGAAGGGGTAGAACGACAGCACCCAGTGCAGGCCGATCACCTTTTTGGCTGACAGCAGCGCAAAAAACAGCAGGGGCACCACCACCAGGCAAGCCAGCAGGCGCTGGGCCGGCGCCGCCAGCGCCGCGCTGGCCACCAGCGCCTTGCGGTATTTGAAAGCCAGCCACACCGCCACGGGCGTGATCAGGTAGGCCATCATGACGACATAGAGCAAGGGCTTGCGCCACTCAAACGAGGCCTCTTCGTTGCGGTTGTACACGTTGAACATGATGTTCGGCCAGCCGTGCGACATGTTCCAGGCGATGTTGATGGCCGGTCCGGGCAGCGCGCAGACCACCAGCAAGGCAAAGCCCGCGAGCCGCTGGCGACGGTAGAGCGCAAAGTACACGAGGTAGGTCAGGCCCAGCACCACCGAGAAATACTTCGACAAAAACGCGCAGCCCAGAAACAGGCCCGACAGCGCGTACAGGCCATAGGCCGCCCGGTCAAGCTGCTCGCGGCGCTCGGCGCGCAGCAAGGCGGCCACCGACAGCGCCGACCAGAAAATCAGCGGCGTGTCGGTGGTGATCAGGGTGTTGAGCCAGTTCAGCGGCGCCAGCCAGAACAGCAGCACGGCCCAGGCCGCACGCTCCCGGTCGAGAGGCTTGAGCGCCAACCAGAGCGCAGCGCCCACGCCCAGCGGCAGCAGCACCACCGGCAGGCGAATCGACCAGATGCTGTCGCCGAACGTGGCACGCATCAGGGCGATCAGCCAGCCCACCATGGGCGGATGGTCCGAGTAGCCCCAGTTGGGGTAGACGCCCCACCAGTAGAAGAAAGCCTCGTCCCCGCTGATCGGGAATGTCGCGGAAATCCAGAGCCGGAGCAGCAACGACGCCAGCCCCACGCCCAGCAGCCATCGGCTCAATGAGGTGGTGCGCAGCGTGACGGCTAGTGGAGGGAGGATGTGATTCTGGGGCATGGAAGGCTGACTCAAGGGCGCAAAAGACGTAAGGGGCGCTATGGGCGCGATGGGCGCAAGCTGGGGCCGTCGGCAGGTTTTACCGGAAGCTGATTTCCTTGCGAATGGCCGCACTATAAAGCAAGGCCACCACGCCGATGGCCACCGCCAGCCACAGGGTGAGCAGGCGGGTCAGCACGGTGATGGTCAGGGCTTCGCCGGGGGTCGCGCCCTGCGCCACCAGCAGGCCGGTCAGCACGGCTTCGGTACCGCCCAGGCCGGCGGGCAAGGCAGACAGCGCACCCGCCACCATGGCCACGGCGTAAAAGCCCGTCGCCGTCAGCAGCGGCAGGTGAATGTCCAGGTCACGGGAGATCAGCCAGACCGCCATCCCCTGCGCAGCCCAGGCGGTCAGGGTCAGCGCAAACCAGGTCAGCGGACGCACCGCCAGGCAATGCCAGGCCTCTTTCAGCCACGCAAAACGATGGCGCAGCGTGGCGCGGTACCTGAGCACCAGGCCCAGCAGGATCGCGGCCACCAACACAGCGGCTGCCACCAGGCCGGCAAGAAACAGGGGCGCCGCCCGCACCGCGCCATGCGTCAGCATCCACCACACGGCGGGTAGGCACAGCAGCAGCAGGCACAGCAGATCGGCCAGCCGCTCGGCACCGAAAATCGCCAGACTTTGCCCGGCGCCCAGGGGCTGGCGCGCCAGCATCAGGCCGCGCACCGCCTCCCCGATATTGCCGGGGGTGGGCGTGAAGGCATAGCCCGCCAGGTACAGGCGCAGGCCCTTCGCCCAGCCAAAATGGCGCCCGTAGTGCGCCATCCACAAGCGCCAGCGCATGCCGCGCAGCAGGTAATTGAGCAGGCACAACGCGATGGCCTGCACGCCGGTCCAGGACCCCAGGCGCGCCAGCGAGGCCCGCGGGCTGTCGCCCCACACCAGCAGGGCGGCCGCGTAGGCGGTGGCCACCACACCCAGCACCAGCAGCAGCTGTTTGATAGGCAGATGAACCGGCCCTTCGTCTGCCTTGCCGGTGGGCGAAGGGCGCGCCGCCAGCGGTGCGTCCTCGGGTGTCACAGCCGGTGGCCCAGAAAGATGGCCATCCACAACACGCCGGCCGCCAGAATCCACGGGTCGCTCAGCAGGTCGCGCGCGACGTCTTCGCCCCGGCCACGGTGCACCTGGTAGGTATAGCGCAGCATGCCAAAAATAACGACGGGCACGGTGTAGAGCAGGCGCTCGCCATGCTGCAACTGCGCCTCGGGGCTGGTGGCAAACAAGCTGTAGTTGGTCAGTGTGGCCGTCATGGTCACGGCCATGAAGGTATCGAGCAGGGCCGACGGGTAATGCGCCAGCACGGCGCGCTGGCTGGCTTCCTCATGAAAGGTTTCGGCCTTGCGTTTGGAAAAGCCCAGAAAAAGCGCCACAAAAATGCCGGTCAGCAGCAGCCAGCGCGAAGGCGGAATCCCAACAGCCACCGTGCCCGCCAGCAGCCTGAGCATGAAACCCGACGCGATGATGGAGACATCGACCACCGGCACCTGCTTGAGCCGCCAAGAGTAGGCCAGATTGAACACCACATAGGCCGCGAGCAGCGCAAGCAGGGTGCGGTTGCCGGCGGCCAGCAGCAGCCCGCTGGCCAGCAGCAGGCCCGCCAGCACCAGCGCCACGGGGACGGAAACCCTGCCGCTGGCCAGCGGCCGGCGGCTTTTTTCAGGGTGCAGGGCATCGCTGGCGCGGTCATGCCAGTCGTTGACGATGTAGACCATGCTGGAGACGCAGCAAAACGCGGCAAAGGCATGCAGGACGCGCCCGACGAGGGGGCCGTCCTGCCAGGCCTGGCTGAACACCAGGCCGGCAAACACAAAACCATTTTTAAGCCACTGGTGCGGCCGAATGAGCCTGATCAGCGCAAGCAGGGATGAGGGGAGAGAAGACATCAATAGGGGAGGGAAAGTCTCCGGTCTGGGGACGACATTCAAGCATAACTGAGCGGGCCGGCTCTTATCGAGAGTTTCATAAATAGCGACAAGTACCGTATTACCGTTCGCCCTGAGCCTGTCGAAGGGCTTCGCCACTTCGACCCTTCGACAGGCTCAGGACAGGCCAAGCTCAGGACAGGCCAAGCTCAGCCCGAACGGCTTGGTGTCATGATTTACGAAAACGTCAATAATTTCTCCGGAAGGGCTGAAAATCAGGCCAGAGTCTCAATCACCCCCTCCTTCGCACTCCCGTTTTAGTGTGAACAGGCCACAGCCCGACAAGGGCTTTCGCGCAGACTCACTCCCGCACGCGGCCCTGCGAATCAATCAGGCTCAGTTCCACCAACTTGGAGCCCACACGGTCGCCGTCGAAATGGATCCGGAAGCCGCCCAGGTCCATCTCCTGCATGGTGTCCAGCGCCTTGCGCAGCTTGACGCGGGTGGGCTCCTTGCCGGCCTTGCGCAGGGCTTCGGTGTAGGCCCAGGCGGCGATATAGCCTTCGAGCATGTAGACATTGGACTTGCCCAGCTTGGCCGCGGCCGCCTCGGCCTGCAGCTCACGAACCAGGCTGCTTTTGGCATTGTCTGACTTGGGCGTCACCCGCACCACCACCACGCCCGAGCCCGCTGCCCCCAGCTGATCGGCCAGCAGGCTTTCCCCGGTATTGGAGAACCCGTAGATAGGCCCTTTGTAGCCCTTGCTGCGCAAGTCGCGGATGGCGATGGCTGCGCCTTTGGGGGCACTGATCAAAAGCACGGACTCCGCTTTGACCGCCAGCACTTTGTCGGCGCCCTCCAGCGGGGCCTTGAGCAACAAGTTGGCGCCCAAACCGGTCATGGTGCGCTCGGCAGAGTCCAGCGCCGCCAGCGATTCAGGATCCTTGGCATGCAATATGGCCAGCTTGCGCATCCCCAGGGTTTCCGCATGGCGCGTGATCACGATCGCCTCTTCCGAGTAACCGGGTCGCACCGAATACACATTGGGATAGAGCGAGCCGCGCAACTCGTCGGCCCCGGCCATGGGGCCAAACAGCAGCAAGTCGCTGTCCTTGAGCAGGGGATTGACGGCGGTGACCTGGGGTGAGCCGTAATAGCCAAACAACGAAAAAACCCGCTGGTCCAGCAGCTTTTTGGTATTGGCCAAGGTCGTTTCGGGGTTGCCGGCATCGTCCGCGGTAATCAGCTCGATCTTGCGGCCATGGATGCCGCCCGCCGCATTGACCCGCTCAAAATAAAGCCTGGCACCCTGCGCAAACGGCAGTGCCAGCACGGCAGCCGGACCGGTCATGGCCACCGACTGCCCCAGCGTGACAGTGGTTTTGCTCAAGCCATCCTGCGCGCTGGCCCCTGTTGCCATGGCGGCCATGGCAGCCAGCAGGGCCGTTACCATGGACACCCGAGCCAGGGCTTTCAGCATTTGCCCGCCGTTTTTGATCACAGACATGAATTACCCTTTTCCTGATTGCCGATATGGCAGTCAATATAGAGTTACACCATGCGCAATACCATCAGCATCTCCCCTAGCGTTAGTTTCGTGAAGGCTGACAGTCAGACCGTCCAGGTGCGCGGCGCCTGCCCGCACGACTGCCCCGACACCTGCTYCTTGCTCACGACGGTGGAAAATGGCGTGGCCGTCAAGGTGCACGGCAACCCCGAGCACCCGCAAACGGGCGGCGTGCTGTGCAACAAGGTGTCGCGCTACACCGAGCGCACCTACCACCCCGAGCGCCTGCTGCAGCCGCAAAGGCGTGTGGGGCCCAAGGGCTCGGGCCAATTCGAGCCGGTGAGCTGGGAGGCCGCACTCACCGACATTGCCGGGCGCCTGAAGGCCATCGCCGCGCGCAACCCCGAGGCCATCGTGCCTTACAGCTATGCCGGCACCATGGGCCAGGTACAAGGCGAAAGCATGGCGGCGCGCTTCTTCAACCGTCTCGGCGCGTCGTTTCTGGACCGCACGATTTGTGCGACGGCGGGCGGCGAAGGCTTCACGCAAACCCTGGGCGGCAAGGTTGGCATGCGGGTGGAGTTTTTTGCCGAGTCCAAGCTCATCATCATCTGGGGCAGCAATTCGATTGGCAGCAACCTGCATTTCTGGCGCTATGCGCAGCAGGCCAAACGCGATGGCGCCAAACTGGTCTGTATAGACCCGCGCAAAAGCGAAACCGCCGAGAAATGCCACGAACACATCGCGCTGCTGCCCGGCACCGACGCGGCGCTGGCGCTGGCGCTGATGCACGAACTCATCACCCACGACTGGCTGGACCATGACTATATTGCCCGCCACACGCTGGGCTGGCAGGCGCTGAAGGAACGTGCCCTGCAATGGCCCCCTGAACGCGCCGCCGAGGTGTGCCGCGTGCCGGTTGAGCAGATCAGGGCATTGGCCCGCGACTATGGCCAGTGTTTTGTCAACCGGCAACCCGCTGCGATTCGCCTGAACTACGGCATGCAGCGCGTGCGCGGCGGCGGCAACGCGGCCCGCGCGGTGGCCTGCCTGCCGGCGCTGATTGGCGCCTGGCGGCACCGCGCCGGCGGCGTGCTGCTGAGCAGTTCGGGGCAGTTTCCGGTGGACAAGGCCGCACTGCAACGGCCCGATCTTCTGCAGGGGCGCCAGCCGCGAACCATCAACATGAGCACGATTGGCAACGCGCTGCTGGCCGAAACTTCCGCCCCGTTCGGGCCGAAAATTGAAGCCCTCATCGTCTACAACAGCAACCCGGTGGCGGTGGCGCCCGAATCGGGCAAGGTGGTGGCGGGCTTTGCGCGCGAAGACCTGTTCACCGTGGTGCTGGAGCATTTCAAGACCGACACCGCCGACTACGCCGACTACCTGCTCCCCGCCACCACGCAGCTGGAGCACTGGGATGTACACAGCGCCTATGGCCACACCGACGCGCTGCTGAACCGCCCGGCCATCGCGCCACTCGGTCAGGCCAAACCCAACACCCAGATTTTTCGCGAGCTGGCGGCCCGCATGGGCTTTACCGAGCCCTGCTTTTCCGAGGACGACGAGACCTTGTGCCGTACCGTCTATGGCGACAGGATCGACTTCGGGCAACTGCTGGACAAGGGCTTTGTCACGCTGAATTTGCCCGATGCACCGTTCGCCGCGGGCATCTTCCCCACGCCCTCGGGCCGCTGCGAGTTTTTCAGCGAGCGGCTGGCCGCGCTTGGCCTGGACGGCTTGCCCGACCATGTGCCCAATTACGAAACACCAGGCGCATCCAGCCAGTACCCTCTGGCCATGATCTCGCCGCCCGCGCGCAACTTTCTCAACTCCAGCTTTGTCAATGTCAAAAGCCTGCGCGACATCGAGGGCGAGCCGGTGCTGGAGATGCATGCCGACGACGCGGCAGCGCGCGGTATCAGCAGCGGCGCCGTCGTCACGGTGTTCAATGCACGCGGGAAATACCGCGTCAAGGCAGAAGTCTCGGCGCGCGCCCGCCCCGGCGTGGTCAACGGCCTGGGCATCTGGTGGCGCAAGCTGGGGCTCGATGGCACCAACGTCAACCAACTCACCAGCCAGCACCTGACCGACCTGGGCCGTGGGCCGGTGTTTTACGACTGCCTGGTTGAAGTTCAGGCCGGCCAGCCCGGGGAGCCTGTGGTGTGAAAACCCGGGTGGCCCAAGTGGCCCTCACCTGGCCCGCCATCCGGGCCACCGCCATGGCAGCCATCGCCGCCCTGGGTCTGTCGGGCTGCACCGGTATCGGCTACTACTGGCAGTCGGTCAGCGGCCACCTGCAGATGATGAATGCAGCACGCCCGGTCAGCGACTGGCTGGACGATGCGCAAACCCCCGAGCAGCTCAAGAACCGGCTGGCCCTGAGCCAGCGCATCCGCAGTTTTGCCGCGAGCGAACTGAAGTTGCCCGACAACGCCAGCTACCGCCGCTACGCCGACCTGGAGCGCCGGGCCGTGGTGTGGAACGTGGTGGCGGCCCCCGAGTTGTCGCTCACCCTCAAGACCTGGTGCTTTCCCGTGGCGGGCTGCGTGGGCTACCGCGGTTATTTTTCCGAAGCCGAGGCGCGCGCCGAAGCGGCACGGCTGCAAACCGCGGGGCTGGAAGTCGGCGTCTTCGGCGTGCCGGCCTACTCCACCCTGGGCTGGCTGAACTGGGCCGGCGGCGATCCGCTGCTCAACACCTTCATCGCCTACCCCGAAGGCGAGCTGGCCCGGCTGATCATTCATGAACTGGCGCACCAGGTGGTCTACGCCCACGATGACACCATGTTCAACGAATCATTTGCAACGGCGGTGGAACGGCTGGGCAGCCAGCGCTGGCTGGCCACCCAGGCCAGCCCGGCGGCCCGGGCCGAGTATGCGGCCTTTGACAGCCGGCGCCAGCAATTCCAGGCGCTGGTGCGGGCCACGCGGCACAGGCTGGATGCAGTTTACGATTTAAATTGGGCCCCAGCGCCCGCCAGAGCCGCGCAAGTTGCCATGAAAAGCATAGCCATTTCAGATTTCAAACAACAGTATGAGCAACTCAAAAGCACTTGGGGCGGTTTTGCCGGCTACGACCCCTGGGTCGCCCAGGCCAACAACGCCGCGTTTGGCGCGCAGGCCGCCTACGATGAACTGGTGCCCGGCTTTGAGGCACTGTTCAAGCGCGAAGGCGGCGACTGGCAGCGGTTTTATGATGCGGTGAAGCGACTGGCCGGCCTGCCCAAGGAAGCGCGGCGCCAGGCCCTTGAGACCCATAACACCGATAAATAAACCAACAAGCAAGGAGACGCCCATGGCAGAGATTCACATCCATCGCCAGCACGGCTTGAGCCTGACGCAGGCGCGCAAGATGGCCTTTCAATGGGCCGAGCAGGTCGAAGAAGAGTTCGACATGGAGTGCGTCTATGAAGAAGGCGCCACCACCGATGAAGTGAGCTTCAAGCGCTCGGGCGTCTCGGGCACCCTCACCGTCACCCCGGACAGCTTCGAGCTGCAGGCCAGGCTCGGTTTTTTTCTCGGCGCCTTCAAGGACAAGATCGAGAGCGAAATCGTCAGGAACCTCGATGTGCTGATCGCGGAAAACGCACCCGCAGCACGCCAAACCAACGATCCCCAAGCCGACGTCCACCAGACCGCCGCCAAAAAGCCCGCGACGAAAAAAGCTTCCTCGCCGAAAACCCCGGCCAGGAAAGCCTGAGCCGGCAGCACCGTGGCCACTGCCACCTACAACCTCGCCAGGTTTGACCTGGTGTCCATCCGCCTGGCTGTCGCCTGCGCCCAGAGCGGCAGCCTGACCGCAGCGGCACGCGATTCGCACCTTGCGCTGGCCGCCGCGAGTCGGCGCATCCGCGAACTCGAAGATGCGCTGGGCGACCCCCTGTTCGAGCGCCACGCGCGCGGCCTGCTGCCCACCGCGGCCGGCCGCGTCTTCGTCAAGCACGGCCTGACGCTGCTGCAGACCATGGAGCAGCTCGGCGCCGAGTTGACCGACCTGCGGCGCGGCATCGCGCGCCACATCCGCCTGTGCGCCAGCAGCGCCGCCATCAGCCAGTTCCTGCCGCCGCTGCTGGCTCGCTACGGCGAGCTGCATCCGCAAGTGCACGTCGACCTGGAAGAGCAGGTGTCGGAAGCAGTGGTGTCCACCCTGCGCGAGGGCCGTGCCGATGTGGCGGTATTTGTCGAAGGTCCCGACACCGTGGGGCTGGACACCCATCTTTTCCGCAAGGACGAACTGGTGCTGGTGCTGCCCGGCAAACACCTTCTGGCGGGCACCAAGGCGCCAATCGCCTTTGCCGACACGCTGGACGAAGAATGGATCAGCCTGACTTCCGGCGCCGCCATGCTGCAAAAGCAGCAGCAGGCGGCCCTGGCGGCCAACCGGCCGCTCAAGCTGCGCATGCAGGTGCGCAGTTTTGACGCGGTGTGCCACATGGTGGCTTCTGGCCTGGGCATTGCGATATTGCCCAAAGGGGCCAGCCTGCCTATCGTCAAGGCCATGAAGCTGAGCTGGCGGCCGCTGGCAGACAGCTGGGCGCAGCGCCGCCTGCTGGTCGCCACCAGCGGCAATGAAAGTGATGCATCCATCGCTTCGCTGGTGAACTTTCTGATTCAGCCTTCGCAAAATGCGAAGGCCGCGCGCCACAAACAGTAATGGACGCCAGGGGGTGGCAACCGCACACTATGCAGCCATGGACACCACCTCATCTGCCAATCCCGGCCCGCTGGCCGGCCTCAAGGTTCTTGAACTCGGGCAACTGATTGCCGGGCCGTTTGCCGCCAAAACGCTGGCCGACTTTGGCGCCGACGTCGTCAAGATCGAACCGCCCGGCGCGGGCGACCCGCTGCGCAAGTGGCGCCTGCTCAAGGACGGCACCTCGGTCTGGTGGCAGGTGCAGTCGCGCAACAAGCGCTCGCTGGCGCTCGACCTCAAAGACCCCCAGGCGCAAGAAATTGTGCGCAAGCTGGCGCTAGAGTCCGACGTGCTGATCGAGAACTTCCGGCCCGGTGCCATGGAAGGCTGGGGCCTGGGGCCCGACGAACTGCTCAAACTCAACCCACGCCTGATCATGCTGCGCATCAGCGGCTACGGGCAGACCGGCCCCTACCGCGACCGCCCCGGATTTGGCGTGGTGGCCGAAGCGATGAGCGGCCTGCGCCACCTCACGGCCGAGCCGGGCCGCGTGCCGGTGCGCGTCGGCGTGAGCATTGGCGACACGCTGGCCGCACTGCATGGCGTGATCGGCATCCTGCTGGCGCTGCACCATCGCACGGCCCACGGCGTCGGCCAGGTGATCGACGTGGCGCTGTATGAAGCGGTCTTCAACTGCATGGAAAGCCTGCTGCCCGAGTACAGCGCGTTTGGCGCCGTGCGCGGCCCGGCCGGCAGCGCCCTGCCCGGCATTGCGCCGAGCAATGCCTACCGCTGCAAGGATGAAGGTTATGCATTGATCGCCGGCAATGGCGACAGCATTTTCAAGCGGCTGATGGCCGTAATTGGCCGTGACGACCTGGCCGCCGACCCGGCGCTGGCAGACAACGCCGGCCGGGTTGCGCGCGTCGCCGAAATCGACGAAGCCATCGGCCAGTGGGCGGCGCAGCGCACCGTGGATGAGGCGCTGGCAGCGCTCGACAAGGCCTCGGTGCCGGCAGGCCGCATCTACACGGTGGCCGACATCGCCGCCGACCCGCACTACCAGGCGCGCGGCATGCTGGACAGCGTGCAGATGGACGATGGCAGCACGCTGACCGTGCCCGGCATCACGCCCAAACTGTCGCTCACACCCGGTGGCCACCGGCGCAACGCCCCCGTGCTGGGCCAGGACACCGACGCCGTGCTGCACGAACTCGGCCTCACGCCCGCACAGATTCAGGGCCTCAAGGACAAAGGCATCGTTTCATGCACTGCTACAGGAGCCCAATCATGACAACACGGATCTTCTTCAATGAAGTCGCGACGCGCGACGGCTTTCAGATCGAGCCCACCTTCATCCCCACAGACACCAAGGTGGCGCTGGTTGATGCCCTCAGCGAATGCGGCTACGCCAAGATCGAAGTGACTTCGTTCACCTCGCCCAAGGCGATCCCGATGCTGCGCGACGCCGAAGAGGTGATGGGCCGCATACGCCGTGTGCCCGGTGTCGAGTACACGGTGCTGGTGCCCAACCTGCGCGGGGCAGAGCGCGCGCTGGAATCACGGGCCGATGAGCTTAACCTTGTCATGTCCACCTCCGAGACGCACAACCTGGCCAACCTGCGCATGCCGATGGCGCGCAGTTTTGCGGCGCTGTCGGAAGTGATTCAGCATGTTGACGGAAAAACGCCCATCAACATCTCGCTGTCCTGCTGCTTTGGCTGCCCGATGGAAGGCGATGTGCCGCAGGAAAGCGTGCTGGCTTGGGTTGACCGCTTTGCCGAGCTGGGCGAGGACCGGGTCAGAGGCGTCACGATTTGCGACACCACCGGCATGGCGCACCCGGCGCAGGTCAGCCGCATGGTGGAGGCGCTGCAAGGACGTTTTGAACAGCTGCAGCTCACCCTGCACTTTCACAACACGCGCGGCATGGGTCTGGCCAACGTGCTGGCCGCGGTACAAGGCGGCATCACGCGCTTCGACGGCTCGCTGGGCGGCCTGGGCGGCTGCCCCTACGCGCCCGGCGCCAGCGGCAACATCAGCAGCGAAGATGCCATCCACATGCTGGCCGCCATGGGCTACGACACCGGCATCGATTTGCCCAGATTGCTGGCAGTGGCGCGGCAGATGCCGCAGATCGTCGGCCACGAGGTGCCGGGCCAGGTGGCCAAGGCGGGGCGCATTGAGGACCTGCATCCGGCGCCGGAATTTGTGGCGGCCCTGCGGGAGCAGTTCGCGTGATTAACCATCTGGACCATCTGGTACTGACCACGTCCAACGAAACCGCCTGCGTCGATTTTTATACCCGGGTGCTCGGCATGACGCTGGAAAGCTTTGTCGGTGGCACGCCGCCGGTGGAGCGCAAGGCCTTCAAGTTCGGCAACCAGAAAATCAATCTGCATGTCAAGGGCGCCGAGTTCGAGCCCAAGGCGCATCTGCCGGTGCCGGGCGCACTGGACTTGTGTTTCATCGCCAGCGTGCCCCTGCAGCAGGTGATGGAACGGCTGGAGCGCGAACACTGGCCGATTGTCGAGGGGCCGGTTGTACGCACTGGCGCCACGCAAAAAATCCGCTCGGTCTATGTACGCGACCCCGACCTCAACCTGATCGAGATTTCCGAGCTGGCCTGAACCGGCATTCACAACACCATTCCAGGAGACAAAAATGACTTTCATTTCCCGCAGAACCCTTGTAACCGTTGCCGGCCTGGCCGCTGCCTCATGGTTGAACCCGGTGCGCGCGCAGCTCGCAGGCAAGCCGGTCACCCTGATCGTTCCCGCGGCGGCCGGCGGCACCACGGACATCGCGGCGCGCATGCTGGCCGAACCGCTGGGGCGGATTTTGCAGACCTCGGTCGTCGTGGACAACCGGGGCGGCGGCAACGGCAACATTGCCGGCCAGACCGTCGCGCGCGGACCGGCCGACGGTACCAGCCTGCTGGTGCAGTATTCAGGTTACCAGTGCATCACGCCGCTGATCCAGCCGGTGGCCGGCTTTGACCCGGCCACCAACCTCAAGCCGCTGGGCCATCTGATCGACGCGCCGCAACTGATGGTGGTACGCGCTAATTTCCCGGCCGACAACTTCGCGGATTTTCTCAACTACGTCAAAGCCAATCCCGGCAAGGTCAACTACGCGTCCAGCGGCAACGGATCACTGCAGCATGTCACGACCGAGCTGCTGAAGGACCTGACCAAAACCTTCATGGTGCACATCCCTTACCGCGGTACGGGCCCTGCACTGAACGACCTGCTGGCCGGCACGGTGGACTGCACCATCACCACGCCGCCGCCACTGCTGCCGCACATCCGTGCCGGCAAGCTGAAAGCGCTGATGGTGACCGGTCGCACGCGACTGGCCGCACTGCCCAATGTGCAGACCGCGACCGAGATGGGAGTGCCGCTGGTGGCGTCTTCCTGGTTTGCGGTCTACGGCCCGACGGGTGTGTCTGCGGACCTGCAGAATCGCCTCTCCCTGGCCATCCGGCAGGTGGTCGAATCGGACAACTTCAGGAAGCGCGCCGAGGAACAGGGCGCAAAGGCGATCGCCATGAATGGCACGGAACTGGATGCGCTGGGTAGCAACGAACGCAAGATGTGGGGACGCATCGTCAAAGTGGCCAATATCAAGGCTGACTAGAAATAGGGCCCCCACGTTCGCTCACTGCGTGTAGCTCTCTGCCCCCCGAGGGGGCCGCTGCGCCTGCGGTCTGGCAAAGCCAGTCCCGCGGCCCCTGCTGGGATGAAGAGCCCCCACGCTCGCTCACTGCGTGTAGCGCGCGAGGCCTTGCAGGCCGCGGCTCGCGAGACGCTTCACCTCTGTCGCCTGTCCAAACCTGCTCAAGCAGGTTTGGGGCCGCAAGCTCCAGCCCCTCGGGGGCCGAGCTTGCTTGGGGCGGCCCTTCGCGGCGCGGTTGCGGCTTGGCTCAAGCCACGCTTGTCCCGGGTGACTCCTGGCGCTTGGTCGAGGGCTTAGCTCCAGTATGGTTCAGTCAAGGACCCGTAAAACTCCCTCCCCCGCTGGGGGAGGGTTGGGGTGGGGGCCTGCGGCGACCAGCCAAGCACGGCGGCCCGACGCCCACGCCGTGAGCCCCCATCCCGGCCTTCCCCCAGCGGGGGAAGCAGATGATCGGCACTGCACGCGGTGTGCTCACTGAACCGTATTGGGCTTAGCTCAGCTCGGCAATCAGGTCGATGTACTGCTGCATCGCGTCGTCCTGCGAGGCTCCCTTGAGGCTGTTCCAGGCGTCCCACTTGGCCCGGGCCACCATGTCGCCGAAGCCCGGCTTCTTCTCGGTGTTGTCGCCCGCGCTGCCCTGCTTGTAGAGGGCGTAGATTTTCAGCAGCGTGGCGTTGTCGGGACGCTCGCTGAGGTTTTTCGAATCGGCCATGGCCTTCTCAAAGGCGGCTTTCAGGTCTGACATAAGCGTGCTCCGTTTTTAGAAGTGGGGCACCAAAGATGGTGCTTGGGGTAACTGCCCGGTATCTTAGCCACACGCTTGCCCGCAAAATAGAGGCTTGCCTCCACGCTTTTCACCGCGTGTCATGCGCTGCCCTCCGAGGAAGGCTGATTTTTCTTGTGACGGCCCGGCGGAAAATTGGCAAGCTCGCCCGATTTATTCATTTTGGAAAAGTTCATGGTCACACGCGTTACCGCCCAGGCTACTGGCAGGAAAGCCGCCCAGAAAGTGGCAACAAGGGTTCAGGACAGTGCCCGGGAAGACGTTCAGGGAAGCGCTCAGGGAGGCGCTGGAAGCGTTCAGAAAAACCTTCAGGCCAATCTCAGGCGGGCCGTCTCCGGCACGCTGGGTTTGTCGGGCGAACGCATGAGCAAGATCGACACTGCCTGGCTGCGCATGGACAGCGCCGCCAACCTCATGATGATTGTCGGCGTGTGGCAGCTGGCGCCGGGCGTCAAGTACGCCGCGGTGTGCGAGCGCATTGAGGGCAGCCTGCTCAAGTACGACCGCTTCCGTCAACGCGTGGTCGAGGATGCGGCGGGCGCCACCTGGGTGAACGACCGGAACTTTGACCTTGCCAGGCATGTGGTGCTGGAAAAGCTGCCGCCATCCGCCAGCACCGCGCAGGGCCACCAGCAAGAAGCGCTGCAGGACCGCGTGGCCGAGCTCGCAGCCCAGCCGCTGGACCGCAAGCGCCCGCTCTGGCAGATCCATCTGATCGAGGACTACCTGGGTGCGGATGGCGTGAAGGGCAGCGCCATGATCGTGCGCATCCACCACTGCATTGCCGACGGCATTGCGCTGATCTCGGTGACCATGTCCCTGGTCGACGGCGGCGCACCGCCGCCCGAGCGCCCCCGGAAGGCGGCCGGCACCGGCAGCGCCGAAGACTGGATCACCGACACCCTGCTCAAGCCCTTCACCGACATCACCGTCAAGGCGCTGGGCGCCGTCGGTGAAGGGGCGGCCCGTTCGCTGGGCCTGCTGGGCGATCCGAAAAAGGGCATGGCGCAAGGCCTGGAAAAAGGCGTGAGCGGCTCGCTCGACATGGCCAGGGTACTGCTCCAGCTGATCTCGGACTCGGCCGCGCTGGCCCTGATGCCGGACGACGCCAAAACCCGCCTCAAGGGCAAGCCCGGCGGAGCCAAGAAGGTGGCCTGGTGCCAGCCGATCCCGCTGGACGAGGTCAAGGCCGTCGGCAAGGCGCTCAACTGCTCCATCAACGATGTGCTGCTCAGCTGCGTGGCGGGTGCGCTTGGTGAATACCTCAAGTCCTGCGGCGACGATGTGGCGGGCCAGGAAATCCGCGCCATGGTGCCGGTGAACCTGCGCCCCATGGAGCAGGCCCACAAGCTTGGCAACCGCTTTGGCCTGGTACCGCTGGTGCTCCCCATCGGCATGGACAACCCGGTCGAGCGCGTGTACGAAGTGCGCCGCCGCATGGCGGCCCTGAAGGGCAGCTACCAGCCGTTGCTGGCCTTCAGCCTGCTGGCCGTGGCGGGCCTGCTGATCAAGCCCGCGCAGGACATGATGCTCAACCTGTTTTCCAAAAAGACGACGGCCGTGATGACCAACGTGCCGGGGCCGCGCGAAAAGCTCAAGTTCTGCGGCGCCACGCTGGAGCAAAGCATGTTCTGGGTGCCGCAGTCGGGCGACGTGGGGCTGGGGGTGTCCATCCTCAGCTACGGCGGCGGTGTGCAGTTTGGCGTGATCACCGACTGCCTGCTGTGCCCCGAGCCGCAGCGCATCATTGACGAGTTTGTGCCGGAGTTTGCCAAGCTGTCCATCGTGACGCTGATGCTGCCCTGGGGCGAGTGACGGATTTTGACTTGTACGGCAGCTGCGCAGGCCGCTCATTCCGTTTCCAATTCCGCGCGAGATTAGGCGCGGCCCCGCAGACAGTGCTTTAGCACGGCAAGGGGCCGCAACGACATATCGCGTGGAATTGGGAACGGAATCAGGGGGCGAAGCGGCGCGAGGCGATCTCCAGCAAGCCATCAAAAATCAGGCTGTCCACCAGTTCGTACTTGACGGACATGCTGGGCGCCATCTTCCAGCCCGCGCCGCCGGTCATGATGCACTCGGGTGGCTCGCCGCAATGGCGCGTGATGTTTTCCACCATGCGCTGCACGGCGCCGGCGATCGCAAAGGTCCCGCCGCTGGTCAGCGCGTCACTGGTGTTGGTGGGAAAGTCGCGGACTTCGCCGGTCGGCACATGCAGGCCGGCTGTGCCGGACTCGAGCGCCCGCAGCATGATGCCGTGGCCGGGCAGGATGATGCCGCCGAGAAATTTGCCGGAGGCGTCTATGGCTTCGACCGTCACGGCCGTGCCGACCATGACCACGATGCAGGGCTTGCTGACGCCGCGTGCCAGCAAGCGATGGTGCGCACCGATCATGGCCACCCAGCGGTCAGCGCCCAGCCGCGCCGGATGCTCGTAGCCGTTGATCAGGCCCGCCTCCTGCGGGCTCGACACCACCCAGCGCGGCGCCACATCCCACAGTTCCATCTGCTCGGTCACGCGGCGCTTGATCGCGTCGCCGGCCACAATGCAGCCGAGAATCCGCGTCGGCGGGGGCATCTCGCTCCATTCCTCCTCGGCGAGCTTGTCGATGTTTTCCAGAAACACCGCCCCATGCGCCAGCAGTCTGGCGCCAACGGCAGGGGCCTCGTACTGGGCCCATTTCAGGCGGGTGTTGCCCACGTCAAGCGCAAGAAAGGTCATTTGGCTGGATTATGAACAGATTTGCCACACCCCGGCCGCCTGTAAGTCAAAGGGTTTACCAGTAGGCGCCAGGCGCCCTGCCGGGACGCCGACCTCAAATCAGGCCAAACCAGCAGGCGCGCTGAATGGCCGCCAGCTTGTTGTCGACCTTGAGCTTGGCCATCGCATTGGAGAGGTGAAAGTTCACGGTGCGTTCGCTGCAGACGAGGATGTCGCCGCTTTCGCGCGCCGTCCTGCCCTGAAAGGCCAGGCTCAGGCATTCCAGCTCGCGCGGACTCAGGGGGCTGCGCGCTTCGGCCAGCACGCGCTTGAGCAAAGGCCAGATATTGAGTGCCGACCAGGCAAGCAATGCCGCCTCGCTGCGGTCATGCCACTGGCGCGGGCTGAAAAGATAGCATTCGAACGCGCGCCCCACGGTCAGCGGAAACGCGATGCGCACGACGCTCTGGTAGCCATGGCCCAGCCAGAGCCTGCGCCAGCGGCCCAGGTTTTCGAAGGCGGACCTTGAAATGTCCTGCCAGGCCACGAGCGGAGCATCGGAGTCCCGCCAGGGCGCACCGAAGTCCCGGCTCTCCGCCAGCGCCTCGGCCGCATCCAGCAAGCGCGGCGGGTGCAAAGCCAGCACCAGCCTATCCTCCTGGCCGCCAAAGGGATCCGGACCCAGCACCATCAGGGCCTCCACCGAAAACTCGCGCAGGGCACACAGCCAGTCGCTGATCACGCCGTCCAGGTTGACACTGTCAAAGTTAGCAGGTAGTTGCATTCGCTTGCCTAAAACAAAACAGGGACAATACAGGCAAATGCCAAACGCATTCCTGGTCAGCTCACAAGTTTCGCCGGAGATCTTCTGCACTTGAGAAAATCTCGTGTCCCACCATGGCTTTCCCGGCATCTTATTGCGCACGGGGTACCCTCGCCCCTGGAGCCGATTCTGCACCCATCGCCGTGGCGGCTGCGCCTGCTCGGCCTGTCGCTGCTGCTCGGCAATCCGCTGTTCGGCTGGATCTGGTCCAGCTGGTTGATTCAGCCTTACGAAAACGCCTGGCTGCGCGGCGTGATGAGCGCGCTGGCCGGGGTCCTGATGCTTCCGCCGGTGATCAGCGATCTTTCCAGCCCGCTCACGCGCGTGATCGTTCCGGTGATCACCTGGATTGAACTTCCCTTCTTCTTCAGCTGGATGTACCTCAACAATGCCGGCGGCATGGTCTGGCTGTCGAGCATGTGCGCGATGATCCTGATTTATTACCACCTGACCGACTGGCGCATCGCCACCGTGGGGACCGTGAGCGGCGCGCTGGTGGCCTGGGGCCTGCTCAGCTGGCTGCCCCACCTGGGCGCACCCCTCGCTGGCCTCGCCAACCTGGGCGCCGTCGATGCCGTGGTGATCGCCTTCAGCTGGGGCTGCGCCATGCTGCTCGGGCTGTCGTCGGCCAACCTGCGGCGTGAGCACCTGGCCCACACACTGACGACCATCGGCATCATGGCGCATGAGCTGCGCACGCCACTGTCAACGGCGGCGCTGATCGGGGATGCGATCCAGCTGGAGATCGAGCGCCAGCCGGATCACCCGAGGGCGCAGCAATTCGAAAAGCTGGCGGTGCGCCTGCACGGCCTGGTGCGCCACATGAACCACCAGATCGACACCCAGATTGCCAATGCCAAATTGCTGCAGCTGCCGCGCTACGACCAGCGCATTCTGGCCAGCAAGCTGGTCAACGAGGTCACCAGCAACTACCCCTACCAGTCCACGCGCCAGCGGGAATGCGTGCAGGTACTCATCCGCACCGACTTCGAATTCCGCGCTTCCTTCACGCAGTTTTCCCAGGTGCTTGACAACATGATCAAGAATGCGCTGCACTCCCTGATGGCGGCCGACTCGAAATACCCCCATGGCGCGCTGCGCATCGAGGTCGGCGTGGCGCGCAACCGCGGCCGCATCGTGGTGGCCGACGATGGCATGGGGATTGACCCCGCCCTGCAGGCCAAGATATTCAAACCTTTTTTCTCCAGCAACCGCGGCACCGGCCACGGCCTTGGACTGGCTTTTTGCCAGCAGGTGGTGCAAAGTGCAGGCGGCAAGATTCATGTGAAATCAGAGTTTGCCGTCGGTGCAATTTTTACCATTGAGTTGCCCCTGGCAAGCACCTATACAGGGCTGAATTTGACAACCCGAGAAACCCGACAACCATGACCTTTGCACTCTATCGCCGCCCGGGCGGCGTTGTCTTTCTGGACGATGATCCGGACTACCTCGAAATGCTGGCGCAAGTCATGCCCCCTGACTGGCACGTGCAGCTGTTCCTGCGGCCGGTGGGCTGCATCGACACGTTGATGCAGGAGCCCCCCCTGTGGGAAGCGGACGCATGGCGCCAGCAGGAAATCATCAACCGCTGGCGCGAGGGCGCCGCACTGCTTCCACAAATTCTGCAGTACTGGCGTGAGGACGGCACGGCACGCTTTGCCTTCACCCGGGTATGCGTGGTGGACTATTCCATGCCGGCCATGAGTGGACTGCGCGTTTTGAGCGAGCTGAACGGCTGGTCGGGCGCGCGCGTGCTGCTCACCGGCCGGGCGGACGAGCAACTGGCCGTCTCGGCATTCAATCGCGGGCTGATCGAGCAGTTCATCCCCAAACAGGCCCCTGGCATCCGCCTGCGCCTGACCGACGCCATCCAGGGCCTGCGCCGCCTTCCCGATCCACGGCATCAGCAGACCTGGCGTGCCACCCTGACGCGTGAGCAACACGCGCTGCTGTGCGCCCCATCCATCGCCCAGGAGCTGGAAAGCCTGGTGCTCAGGCAGGGCTGGGTGGAACACGTCGTGATCGGCGCGCCTTTTGGCGTGCTCGCACTGGACGCCAAAGGCCGTGTGAGCTGGCTGCAGCTGGAGCCGGCCGAAAACCTGCCGGAACTCGCGGAAATGGCTGAATCCCAGGGCTGGGACGCGCCGACGGTCCAGGACATCCGGACCGGAAAAAAACTCATCGACCTCGAGTTGCAACTGGCGCTGGGGGCCAGCCAGCCACCCCAGCCCCGCCAGGCATTTGCCATCGCTTCCGAGCCGCCCCTCCTCTACGCCGCTCTTTTTTCGGTCGACGAGGCCCTCAGCCCGGGGTTCATGAACAGCCATGAGCGCTTCATAGCGACCCGGGGCGAGAGAAAACTGCTGGACTAGTGGACTGTAACGATTGAATCGAAAGTGCTCTACAGAGGGAAATGTCCACTCTCTTTCTTCCGTTACAGTCCACTAGTACTTTGACACAGAGGTATCGGAGCACAATGAAAGCGATGGATTCGGACCCAGGCCTAGGCGCAAACCGCAGACATAGCCGTAGCCATGGCGAGGATTTGCAACGACGGCATGGGTTCGAAGGCGCGCTTTCATGTTTCGATATTTCTGGGTCGGAGTACTAGATTTCAGCCTGGCCGGCGCGCGCACGCCGCGCAATCGGCCAGTCCCAGGGTTTGACGAGCGGCGCCACTTCCCGCGCCACCTTTTCGATCCGGTCCAGCTCCGAGGCTGTCAGGCCGGCATTGAGCGTCAGCCTGACCATGGCGCGGTTGCGGCTGGTGGCCGGCGCACAGAAGATGGCACCGAACAGCTGGCGCTCCTCGAGCCGGTCGCGCAGCACCATGGTGTCCGGCTCGGTCCCGGCCTCCAGCGAAATGATCTGCTGGCTGCCCTGGTGAATCGGGTATCCCATGTCCGACAAGCTGGCACGCAGTCGCTGCGTGTTGGTGTGCAAGCGCTCACGCGCCTCGTCACTGGCGCGAATGACATCCAGCGTGGCCGCCAGTCCGGCGATTTCATGGGGCAGCAGGCAGGAGCTGAAGATATTGGGATAGCTGTGGTGCAGCACGTAGTAGCGCAACTCCGCCGGCACCGTGAAGAAGCCGGCCCGTCCCGCGAAGGCCTTGGCCAGGCTGGCGGTGATGAAATGCACGCGGTCCACCAGCCCGAGCTCGGCGCACAGGCCGGCCCCCTGCGGGCCGTGGGTGCCCAGCGAATGCGACTCATCAACGAGGATGGTGCAGCCGTGCTCCTCTGCCACCTCCACCATTTCCACCAGCGGGCACAGGGCGCCCGTGGTGCTGTACACCGAATCCACCACCACCACGCCAGGCCCGTTGCGGGCAATCATGCGCGAGAGGTGGGCCGGGTCGTTGTGACGAAACGGATGGGCCGGGGCGCGCGCGGCACGCACGCCCTCCCACAGCGAGGTATGGGCCAGGGTGTCGAGGTACACCGGCGTCTTCTCGTCGGCGATGGCCTGCAGCAAACCGACGTTCGCGGCATAGCCGGACTGGCAGATGAAGCCATCCTCCTTGCCAATCCACGCGGCCATGGACGCCTCCAGCCGGCGGGAAGGATGCGCATCGAGCAGGAAGGCGCCCGACTGGATCACGCTGTCGTTGTCGCGGCGCAAAGTGGCAATCTGCGCGCTGACGATCTCGGGGTGCCCGGAGATGTTGAGGTAATCGTTGCCATCGAGCCGAATAGAGTCGGGTCCCGGGTTGCGTCCGTGCAGAATGCACTTGCCACCCCACTGAGTGTTCCAGTGCGGCATGAACTGCTTGTCCAGACGCTCGCGCAGGCCCGGCAGCAGCGGTGGTTCACGATAGATCTTGGGGGAAAGGTCTGGCTTGCGTTCAAGAACTTGCATGGGGTCGCTCCTTGGTAAAGAAACCCCATTGAAAGCGCTATCACAAATTGATACGTCCCCTCCCCTGTCAGAACTGACAGGGTGCGGCCCCAGACTGGCTGTTCAGTCGGTTTTTTTGTTAACTATCGACTTACAGTCGAGCAGAAATCAACACCTCACTCCTGCAATTTGTGTCACAAAAAGTTGTGCTTGCGCCACGCTTTCCAGGCGCCTTTTGTGAACTCCTTCACGCTCCTTCAGATTCTTCGCAACGCGCCCGGCACGCCCGCTCAGTTTTGCCGCCAGGGCAAACCCCGAAATCGCCAGCCGCCCTTTCGACCCCGCTGCGCCTGTTCATCGGCATCACCCTCAAAGCCTTCCAGGATGTTGTAGGCCTCTATGCCCAACTCGGTCGCCCGTTTCGCGGCAGCGATGGAACGCACGCCGCTGCGGCACAGCAGCACGGCTTTCTTGCCGGCCGGCACCGCGCTTTTCAGACCTTCGTCAAAATGGGGATTCATGGCCATGCCGGGCCACTGTTTCCAGGCCAGGGCAATGGCGCCAGGCACGTAGCCCACCCATTCGCGCTCGGCGTCGGTGCGCACATCCACCAGGACCGCTTCGCCCGACTGCATCCATTGATAGGCAAGCTGCACCGGAATATCGCCGGCATAGCCCGATGCTGGCCGGACCTGAGGTGACGTGGAAGCATTCGATGCGGCAACGGTATTCATGGCGGAACTCCTGTGTTTTATGTCTATTGATCTATTCTGCACGGCCCGCCCAGGCAGGATGCCGGGCTGGGCGAGCATTCAAATCAAGTTTATTCTCCCGGCGCCAACCGCATGGGTGACGGGGTGAAATGCGCCGGCGATGCACCGGCGGATGCGGCATGAACGCCGGACGCGGTGCAGAATCTGCTTCACGGCGAACGACCACCGCTACCACCGGAGACCACGATGCCCTCGACCCGCCCCCGTGCCAACTCACGCATGACGCCCAAGTCCCTGGCCCAGATCATGGCCCAATGGCAGCCGCCCGTGGCAGGCACGGCAGCGGATGGCAAGAGGGCCAAGCCAGCCAAGGGAGCCAGGGGTAGTGCCATGGCCGATTTCGACCCGTCGGCCCAGCCGTTTTCCAGCGGGGACAAACAGCGCGACAAGGCGGCGGTCGAAGCCCTGGCCCTGGAGCTCGATGAACTGCAGAACCTGTTTTATGCAGACAAACGCCACAAGCTGCTGGTGGTCCTGCAGGGCACCGACACCTCCGGCAAGGACGGTACGCTGCGTGGCGTGTTCGGGCGCATCAGCCCCTTGGGCGTGCACACGACCTCCTGGAAGGCCCCCACCGAAGACGAGCGCGCGCACGACTACCTGTGGCGCATTCACCAGAGGGCGCCGGGCGCCGGCGAGATGATGCTGTTCAACCGCAGCCACTACGAAGATGTGCTGGTGCCGGCCGTCAATCGCTGGATCACGCCGGCGCAGACATTGCAGCGCTATCAGCACATCAACGACTTTGAACGCATGCTCAGCGAAACCGGTACGGTGATCCTGAAATTCATGCTGCACATCAGCTTTGAGGAGCAGGGCCAGCGGCTGCAGGAGCGCATTGACGACCCCACCAAGCACTGGAAGTTCAGTATGGATGATTTGCAGGTACGCAAGCAGTGGAAGCTTTACCAGCGCGCCTACCAGGACCTGCTGAACGCCACCAGCACGCCGTGGGCGCCGTGGACGGTGGTGCCGGCCGACTCCAAAACCCATCGCAACCTCATGATCGCCACGCTGGTGCGCAACAGGCTGCAGCAGTTGAACCTGCGCTTCCCGCCACCCGTTCCGGGGCTCAAAAATCTGAAGGTTGACAAAAAGCTGACGGCCTCCGCATAAGACCGGAAAGCACTTTGAACCTAATCAGAGGCAATCAACGGGCTTACTGTCGGTAAAAACCCTCTTCCCCGCAGCCAATCAATGGCAAATGATGCTTAGGTAGGTAATGTTTTTACAACAGGAGACACGTTGATGACCGATACCAAAACCCCTCGCCGCCGCAGCCTGCTCAAGGGCGCGGCGATGGCCGCCGGCGCTGGTGCCATGTCCGCCCCCATGCTGGCGACCGCGCAAACCACCACCACGCTGCGTTTCCAGAGCACCTGGCCGGCCAAGGACATCTTTCATGAGTTCGCCAACGACTTTGCGAAAAAAGTCAACGACATGGCCAGCGGAAAACTGAAAATCGAGGTACTCCCGTCAGGGGCGGTCGTGCCTGCATTCCAGTTGCTGGAAGCCGTCAACAAGGGCACGCTCGATGGCGGCCACGGTGTGGTGGCCTACCATTACGGCAAGCAGTCAGCGCTTGCGCTGTGGGGCTCCGGCCCGGCTTTCGGCATGGACCCCAACATGGTCCTGGCCTGGCACAATTATGGCGGCGGCAAGGCCCTGCTGGAGGAAATCTACAAGTCGCTCAACATGGACGTGGTGTCCTACCTGTACGGCCCCATGCCCACGCAACCCTTCGGCTGGTTCAAGAAGCCGATCTCCAACGTCGCGCAGATGAAGGGCGTCAAGTTCCGTACCGTAGGCCTGGCGGTTGACATGTACACCGACATGGGCGCTGCCGTTAACCCGTTGCCCGGTAGCGAGATCGTGCCGGCGCTGGACCGCGGCCTGATCGATGGCGCCGAGTTCAACAACGCCACCTCCGATCGCATCCTGGGCTTCCCCGATGTGGCGAAGAACTGCATGCTGCAAAGCTTCCACCAGAGCGGCGAGCAGTTCGAGATTCTCTTCAACAAGGGCAAGTACAACGCACTGCCGCAAGAGCTGAGGTCCATCATCGACTATGCGGTGCAGGCCGCCAGCGCGGACATGAGCTGGAAGGCAATCGAGCGCAACTCCAAGGACTACATTGAGCTCAAGAAGCAGGGCATCAAGTTCTACAAGACGCCCGACTCCATTCTCAAGGCCCAATTGGTTTCGTGGGACAAGATCATCGAGAAGAAGGGCGGCGAGAACCCGCTGTTCAAGAAGGTGATTGAATCGCAGCGCGCCTATGCCGAGCGTGCCGGCCAGTGGCAGAACGACTACATGGTTGATTTCAAGATGGCCTACAACCACTATTTCGCAAAGGGCCAGAAAAAGGCCTGACCAGCAACGGGTCAGCTGACCATGCCAGCCACATCGGGGAACCGGGTGGCTGGTTTGTTTTTTTAAAAAAGAAAATGATGAAAGTCCAAACACTTTTACATACGGCTGACGAGATCAGCACCTGGGTGGGCAAGGCTTTTTCCTGGCTCATCGTGGCGCTGATGCTGCTGGTGGTTGCCGAGGTCTTCAAGCGCTATGCGCTCAATGCGCCAACCGCCTGGGTCTTCGACGCCAGCAACATGCTTTACGGCACCCTGTTCATGATGGGCGGCGCCTACACCCTGGCCCAGGACGGTCATGTGCGCGGCGACTTCCTCTATGGCAGTTTCAAGCCGCGTACCCAGGCCGGTATCGATCTGGCTCTTTACGTGTTGTTCTTCCTGCCCGGCATTGCCGCCCTGACCTGGTCCGGCTGGACCTATTTTCAGGATTCACTGGCCATCCACGAACAGACCTTCAACGCGGACCCCCTGCCGGTTTACCCCTTCAAATTCATGATTCCCCTGGCGGGCGCCCTGGTGCTGATGCAGGGTATCTCCGAAATCATCCGCTGCCTGGTCTGCCTGAAAACCGGCGAGTGGACGCCCCGACTCAAGGATGCCCAGGAGTCTGATGTGGTGGCGCAGCAGCTGGCGAGCAGCGAGTATGTTGATGAGGAAGCCAAGCGGCTGGCCATCGAGAAATCCAAAGGGATGAAGGGTTGATGATGAGCAATGCTGCACTCGGCTTGACGATGCTGTGCCTGATCGTGGTCGTGATCATGATGGGCTTTCCCACAGCGTTCACGCTCATGGGCCTGGGCATGATGTTTGGCTTCGTTGCCTTTTACGACCCGGCCACACCCTGGCTGGACAACAAGATTTTTGACCTGATGGTTCAGCGCGCCTTCGGCGCCATGAACAATGACGTCTTGCTGTCGATTCCGCTGTTCGTGCTGATGGGCTACGTCATGGAACGTGGCGCGCTCGTGGACAAAATGTTCCACAGCGTTCAACTCGCCTTCCGCAATTTGCCCGGCTCGCTGGCCTTGACCACGCTGGTGATCTGCACCTTCTGGGGTATCGCCAGCGGCCTGGTCGGTGCGGTGGTGGTGTTGATGGGGGTGATCGCCATGCGCCCCATGCTCAACGCAGGCTATGACACGCGGCTGGCCGCGGGTGTCATCACCGCCGGGGGCACGCTGGGTATTTTGATCCCGCCTTCGGTGATGATCATCGTCTATGCGGCCGTGGCTGGTCAGTCGGTCGTCAAGCTGTATGCCGCCGCCATGTTTCCAGGCTTTTTTCTGGCCTTCCTGTATCTGATCTATGTGATCGGCTGGTGCATGATCAACCCAAAAATTGCGCCCAAGCTGCCGCCGGAGCAGATGAAGGCCACGATCTCGCCCTGGGTCGCGCATATCTCGTCCAGCTATTCGCGCTTCATGCTGCCCGCGCTGCTGGCGGCGGTGCTCTCGCCCGCCAAGGCTTTACGCAAAGGCGTCGAGGGCGTGAACCTGAACTGGTGGCGCCTGCTGGCCGCCCTGGTGCGCGCTTTGGGGCCGGTCATTCTGGCTGTGGTCACCTTGGGCTCGATCTGGTGGTATGTGACCATCTACTCGCAACAGGGCGACGAGCCGGCGCCCGTCGCGGCTGCGCAGCTGGCGCAGAAGGCCAAGGTCGCAGGCACCGAAGTACAAGCACCCCAAGTGCCTGACGCAGGGGGCGGGCTGCAGGAGCCGCCAGCAGATGCGGGTGCCTTGCAGGAGCCACCAGCCGAGGGTGCCCTGCAAACACCTCCCGACTCTGGCGCGGTCGCGGAGCCACCCGGATCTGCGCCGGGCGCCGCAAAGGTCGAAAAGGACGAACCTCTGCAAGACATGGGCAGCGGGGAAGCGACCGACGTCCATAAAACCGAGCCGGTGCCCCAGGAGTTCTATTACGGTTTTCTGATTGCCAGCGTCATGACGCTGGCATTGCTGGGCTACTACTACTGGAAGTTCGACGCCGAGCAGTATGAGATTGTCTCCATGCTGATCCACTCGGTCGCCCCGCTGGGAATACTGACCTTTGTCGTGCTGGGTGTGATCCTGTTCGGCATCACCACTGCCACCGAATCGGCGGCGGTGGGGGCGGCTGGCGCCTTCCTGATGGCCTGGCAGGCCAAGTCGCTGACTTTCCAGAAGATCAAGGAAGCGGTGTTCCTGACCGCCAAGACCACCTCCATGGTGTGCTGGCTGTTTGTCGGCTCGGCGTTGTTCTCGGCCGTGTTTGCGATTCTGGGTGGCCAACGCCTGGTCGAGACATGGGTGCTGTCCATGGACCTGTCGCCAATGCAGTTCCTGCTGCTGTCGCAGGCCATCATCTTCGTGCTGGGCTGGCCGCTGGAGTGGACCGAGATCATCGTGATTTTTGTACCGATCTTCCTGCCGCTGCTGCAACACTTCCAGATCGACCCGATGCTGTGGGGTGTGCTGGTGTTCGTCAACCTGCAGGCGGCCTTCCTCTCGCCACCAGTCGCGATGTCGGCCTTTTACCTGAAAGGGGTGTCGCCTTCGCATGTGACGATCAACCAGATATTCGCGGGCATGATGCCTTACATGCTCATCGTGATCCTGTGCATGGTGTTCATGTACATCTGGCCTGGGCTGACACTCTGGCTGCCGAAATACCTTTATGGTGGATAAGCACCGGCCACAGTGGCCGTTCGGGAATCAAGGGCGCGCAAGCGCCCTTTTTTCTTCCTCATGGCCCGCCCCCAAAGGCGCACCATGAAGGCGAAAACTTGACGGCATCCCGCGAAACGGTAAGATTGACGTTTACGTAAACGTCAATCACGCTCAATCAAGATCATTGGCGCCTGATATGCGCCAACCCCGGAGACCACTCATGACCGATCTGTCAGCAGAATACAAGGCACTGGCCAGTTACCGTCCCACGCACAAGGTGCGTTTTGTCACGGCGGCTTCGCTGTTTGACGGTCACGATGCCGCTATCAACATCATGCGGCGCATTTTGCAAGGCATGGGCGCCGAGGTGATTCACCTCGGCCACAACCGCAGCGTAGACGAAGTGGTGACGGCCGCCCTGCAGGAGGACGTACAGGGCATTGCCATCAGCTCTTACCAAGGCGGGCATGTGGAGTATTTCAAGTACATGGTGGATTTGCTGAGAAGCCGCGGCGGGCAGCACATCCAGGTCTTTGGCGGCGGCGGCGGCGTGATCGTTCCGCCCGAAATCCGCGAGCTGCATGCCTATGGCGTGGCGCGCATCTACAGCCCCGAGGATGGCCAGAAGATGGGGCTGGCAGGGATGATCGGCGAGATGGTGATGCGCTGCGACAAGGACCTGACCGGCCTGGCCCCCAAGGACGTCCATGCCATTGAAGGCCATGGCGAGATGAACTGGCGGGCGCTGGCGCAGCTCATCACGGCACTGGAAAACGACAAGGCCGACCCGGCCCTGGTCGAGGCCCTGCGGGCGCAGGCTGCCACCAAAAAGATACCGGTGCTGGGCATCACCGGCACCGGCGGCGCCGGCAAGTCATCACTGACTGACGAACTGATTCGCCGTTTGCGGCTGGACCAGAACGACCAGCTGCGCGTGGCCGTCATCAGCATTGACCCCTCGCGCCGCAAAAGCGGCGGCGCCCTGCTGGGCGACCGCATCCGCATGAATGCCATCAATCCCTGGACTGTGACACAGGCCCCCACACTTGTCGCTTCGCGTGCCTCCGGCGTTGCGCTGCCCCTTTCACTTGAAGGAGGGGCTAATTCTCCTAGGGGCGGCCCGTCGAAAAATTCCCTAGCCGGCCAGAAGAACGCCGACAGCGGTCAACGCGTTTTCATGAGGTCTCTGGCCACCCGCGAATTCGGCAGCGAGATCAGCAAGGCGCTGCCGGAGGTGATTGCCGCCTGCAAGGCCGCCGGCTTTGACCTGATCGTCGTCGAGACCTCCGGCATTGGCCAGGGCGATGCCGCCATCGTGCCGCACGTCGATGTGCCCATGTACGTGATGACGCCCGAGTTCGGCGCGGCCAGCCAGCTCGAAAAAATCGACATGCTGGACTTTGCCGAGTTTGTGGCCATCAACAAGTTCGACCGCAAGGGCTCGCTCGATGCCCTGCGCGATGTCTCCAAGCAGGTGCAGCGCAACAAGGAAGCCTGGACCACGCCAGCCGACCAGATGCCGGTCTTTGGCACCATGGCCGCACGCTTCAACGATGACGGCGTGACCGCGCTGTACCAGGCGCTCAAACCGCGGCTGGCCGCGCTGGGCCTTGCGCTGGAGCCGGGCGGCCTGCCGGCGGTGGAGGTTCGCCACAGCACCAACCAGACGCCGGTGGTGCCCGCCGCCCGTACGCGCTACCTGGCCGAAATCAGCGACACGGTGCGCGGCTACAAGAAACGGGCGCGCGAACAGGCCAGGCTGGCGCGCGAAGTCCAGCAGCTGCAGGCCGCCGCCACCATGCTCAAGCTCGACAAACCCGAGCGGGCGCCTGCCGCAGAGGCCGCGCTCGACCTGGCGGGCCAGCGCAAAGCCAGCATGGACGCCGACGCCCGCCACCTGCTGGCCCAGTGGCCCGACATGCAAAAAGCCTATGCCGGCGATGAATACGTGGTGAAGATCCGCGACAAGGAAATCCGCACCGCCCTGATCACCAAATCCCTGTCGGGCACCCCCATCCGCAAGGTCTGCCTGCCCAAGTACGAAGACCACGGCGAAACGCTGCAGTGGCTGATGCTCGACAACGTGCCGGGCAGCTACCCCTACACGGCCGGCACCTTCGCCTTCAAGCGCGAGGGCGAAGACCCGACCCGCATGTTCGCCGGCGAAGGCGACCCTTTCCGCACGAACACACGCTTCAAGCTGCTCAGTTCGGGCATGGCCGCCAAGCGCCTGTCCACCGCCTTTGACTCGGTCACGCTGTATGGCAACGACCCCGCCGTGCGCCCCGACATCTACGGCAAGGTCGGAAATTCGGGTGTCAGCATCGCCACGCTGGACGACATGAAGGTGCTCTACGGCGGCTTTGACCTGTGCAGCCCCAGCACCTCCGTGAGCATGACCATCAACGGCCCGGCGCCGACCATCCTGGCGATGTTCATGAACACCGCCATCGACCAGAACCTGGAAAAGTTCAAGGCCGACAACGGCCGCGAGCCCACCGACACCGAAGCGGCCAAGATCCGCGAATGGGTGCTGGCCAACGTGCGCGGCACCGTGCAGGCCGACATCCTGAAGGAAGACCAGGGCCAGAACACCTGCATCTTCTCGACCGAGTTCAGCCTGAAGGTAATGGGCGACATTGCGCAGTACTTCGTGCACCACAACGTGCGCAACTTCTACTCGGTGTCCATCAGCGGCTACCACATCGCCGAAGCCGGTGCCAACCCCATTTCGCAGCTGGCTTTCACGCTGTCCAACGGCTTCACCTTTGTCGAAGCCTACCTGGCGCGCGGCATGCATATTGACGACTTCGCGCCCAACCTGAGCTTCTTCTTTTCCAACGGCATGGACCCGGAGTACACCGTGATGGGCCGCGTGGCGCGCCGTATCTGGGCCGTGGCGATGAGGGAAAAATACGGCGCCAACGAGCGCAGCCAGAAGCTCAAATACCACATCCAGACCTCGGGCCGCAGCCTGCATGCGCAGGAAATCCAGTTCAACGACATCCGTACCACGCTGCAGGCGCTGATCGCGATCTACGACAACTGCAACAGCCTGCACACCAACGCCTTCGACGAGGCCATCACCACGCCGACCGAGGAGTCGGTGCGCCGCGCCATGGCCATCCAGCTCATCATCAACCGCGAATGGGGCCTGGCCAAGAACGAAAACCCCTCACAGGGCGCGTTCATCATCGAGGAGCTGACCGAGTTGCTGGAAGAAGCCGTGCTGCTGGAGTTCGAGCGCATCGCCGAGCGCGGCGGCGTGCTGGGCGCGATGGAAACCGGCTACCAACGCGGCCGTATCCAGGACGAGTCCATGCACTACGAGATGCTCAAGCACACCGGCGAGCTGCCCATCATCGGCGTCAACACCTTCCGCAACCCGCACGGCGACGCCGTGCAGGACAAGCTGGAGCTCGCCCGCAGCACCGACGAGGAAAAGCAGAGCCAGCTCAAACGGCTGGAAGAGTTCCAGCAGCGCCACGCCAGCGAATCGCCCGCCATGCTCAAACGCCTGCAGAAAGCGGTGATTGAGAACAACAACGTGTTTGAGGTACTGATGGAGGCCGTGCGGGTTTGCTCGCTGGGGCAGATCACCAATGCGCTGTTTGAGGTGGGTGGGCAGTACCGGCGCAATATGTGAACGGGTGCAGGCTCCAAAAAGCTTTTTCGTTCGGTCGAATAGTTGGTCTGTGAGGCAACATTTGGCAGGCAAACACACCCCCTCCACCCTCAAGAGAAGTCCCAGCCAGCGTACGCCAGCCGCTGGAGCCGATGTATGCCTTCTTGGTAGCCGCCAAAGCGGAATCGGCCAGCTGTGCTGCCACGGCCAAACACACACTCCGGCTGCACCCCAAAAAATAAAGCCGGGCTCTGCACTGGGCAGAAGCAACCGGCTGCTAGCCTGTTAACCAGACCTCGGGAAAAACGGGAGGGCTTAGCCGCCTTTTTTGGGGCGCTTGCCGGGGTTCTTCTTGCTGCGGGTGGATGTGCCGCGCTCCAGGCTGATCTTCTGGCCGCGGCCAGAGGTGATGGTGTAGCCCTTGGGAGGGATTGGCTTGGGGGCGCAGATGTCGGCTTCGACTCTGATTTTTTTAGGCATGGAAGACTCCGGTTAAAAATGGCTTAACCTGTGATTTTAAGCCACTCCACGCCCGTTGCCGCGCCAGGAGCCACTCAGGCATACAGCATCGAGGGCGCCCGCTCCCATGCATGGCTTTTTTGCGCCGCAGACAGGGCACGCGCCACGGGCTCCCACGTACTCGCGTAAGCCGGCATGGCATCCGATGCGAAAGCCGTGTGCGGCCAGTCCGAGCCCCAGACCATGCGCCCTTCAAACAGCTGCGCCACTCTCCGGATCGAATCATCCAGTGCCTCATAAGGCGATGCGGCATGCAGGCGGTACCAGCCCGACAGCTTGACCCAGGCGCCCAGCTCCGCCAGTTGCGCCAACGACTGCCAGGCCGCATGGCCTGAGGGCAGGCCCGCATGCAGGCCCGCCAGATGATCAAGCACGGCTGGCACCGGGCTGGTGGCATGCAGGGCCGCGATGGCGGACAAATCCTCCGGGCGGGCGTACCACTGCACGTGCCAGCCGAGTGCATGCAAGCGGGGGGCCAACGCCTGAAAGCTGTTCGACGTGGCCTGGCCGTTCAGCCCATTCAGGCTGTCTCCCACTGGAGAGACCAGATTAAAGCGCACGCCCCGAACACCCAGCGCATGCATGGCTTCAAGCGCCGCATCGTCAGCCGATGGCGCCAGCACCACGACACCGCGATGCCGCCCCTTGCCGGCACGCAGGGCATTCAGCAGCACCGTGTTGTCGGTGCCATAAACACTGGGCTGTACCAGCACCAGATGACCAACGCCATGACCCTGCGCCAGCGCCTCAATGTCGGCCAGCGGCCGGTGCACCGGCTTGTAGTGGCCAGGCGCCACGCTGGCGTCACCGTCAAACACATGGACATGGCTATCCCAGCCCGCTGCAAGCACCTCTACAACATCACCGGGCATTGATGTCAACCTACCGTGATTTTGCGGTCGCTCACAACCCGCCCCCACTGTGCCTGCTGTGCCTTGAGAAAAGCGGGCACCAAACCATCCGGACCGTCAGGAAACACCTCGCCGCTCAAGGCACGGATGCGACCCAGCACCTCAGGGTCTGCCATCGCTTTGCGCAAGGCAGCCACCAGAGTGGTTTTAACTTTGGGGTCCATCCCGGCGGGTGCCAATACCGGGTTCCATTCCAGCACCTCATATGCGGACACACCGGCTTCTTCCATGGTCGGAATGTCGGGCAAGGCGCGCGTGCGGCGGCGGCTCGTCACCGCCAGCGGACGCAGGCGGCCCGACTGAATCTGCCCCAGCGAAGACGCTACATTGGCAAAAAACAGCGGTACCTGGCCTGCCATGACATCGTTCATGGCGGGTCCGCCGCCACGGTAGGGCACATGAACCAGGCTGACACCGGCACGGTCTTCAAACAGAGCCCCCGCCAAATGCTGGGCCGACCCATTGCCCGATGACGCGTACGAAATATGCCCCGGTTTGGCCTTGGCCATCCGGATCAGGTCCTTCACGTTTTTGGCTTCAAAACCGGGCGTGCACACCAGCGCATTGGGAAACAGTGCCAACACCGCCAGCGGCGTGAAGGCCTTGTCCGAGTCATAAGGCAGCTTGGGAAAGAGCGCCGGATTCACCGCAAAAGACGAGGCATCCAACAGCAACTGGGTACCGTCAGGCATGGCCCGCGCCACCTGTCCCGCCGCAATCTGGCCGCTGGCGCCGGGCTTGTTGTCGACCACCACAGTCTGCCCCAGGGCTTCAGCCAGTTTCGGGGCAATCAGGCGCGCCATCAAGTCGGCACCGCCGCCTGCCGCATAGGACACCACCAGCGTGATGGTTTTGCCGCCCGCAATCTGGCCGGCGGCTCGCGCCAGCGTCCAGGGCGCGGCAACTGTCGCCGCCGTAGCCTGCAAAACCTGTCGGCGGGAAAAGTGGCCTGAGTGGGTGGATTCAAGGGCTCGAATCGGCTTCATGGTGGGGTCTTTCGATGTTTCTGGAAATGATCAAAGGGGACATTGGTTCAGGTGATCGCGATGGTGTAGTGAAAGGCATGGGCGTCGCCCCGCGTGAAGCGCACTTCGACACAATGACCCGCGAGGTCATACGCATTGCGGGTGACCAGCGCGCACGGGTGGCCCGCAGGCAATGCAAGGTGCCGGCCCTGCGCCGCCGTGAGGGCACCAAAGGCAATTTCATCCACCGCGCGGTGCACATGGACACCGCAACGCTCGGCAAACAGGGGGTAGAGCAAATCGCCCCAGGCGCCGGTGTCGCCATCGGCCAGCTCGGCAAAGAGCGCCAGTGGCAGCCAGATTTCTTCATAGACGGCCGGCTGGCCCGCGAAAGAACGAACCCGCAGCAGGCGCAAGGCGGTGTCACCGCGTGCCAACCCCAGGCGGCGCGCCACCTCGGCAGGTGCGACCAGCGTCTGGCGCGACACGATGCGTGAGGCGGGCACCTCGCCCGTCCCCTCGCCAAAGCGGAAAAACCGCATCATGGTGGCGCCCGTCAGGCCTGATCGGACGAAGGTGCCGCGCCCGTGAATGCGCTCAATCAGGCCCTGGTCGGCCATCAACTCCAGGGCACGGCGCAAGGTACCCAGCGCCACGCCGTGTTCGGCGGCGAGGGTCTGCTCGGCCGGCAAGGCGCTGCCCGGTGGCCACTCCCCCGCCACCACCCGCGCTCGCATGGCAGCGGCCAGCGCCGCATAACGGCTTTGGCCCGGTTCGGTGGGCACCACGGTCAGGGAAGGAATCGTCATTGATCTAGTCCTATAGATGACTAGATCATGTCACAGGACAACAAGAACGCCGTCAGGGTTTCCACCTATCGAGGGATTTGTCGGGCTCTGCAGGCGGGCCTGGGCCGCCTGCAGGAAGGGTAAAGAACAAAAGGGCAAGGACGGGCGCACGGCGCGCCGCCTGCGCACAAGGCATTGCGCCTTGTGCTGCTTATTCGATGGTGGCGCCGGACGCCTGCACGATGCTTTTCCACTTCTGGTAGTCGGCCTTCAGCAGGGTGGAGAATTGCTCCGGCGTCATGTTCTGCACTTCGGCGCCCTGCGCATGGATGGCCGCCTTCATGTCAGGCGTGGCCAGCAGCTTGTTGAACTCGGCATTGACCGTGGCCACGATCTCCTTGGGCGTGCCAGCCGGCATGAACAGCCCATACCAGGTGCTGACGTCAAAGTCCTTGTAGCCCAGTTCAGCCACCGTCGGCACCTCGGGCAGCGAGGTGCTGCGGCGGGCCGACGTGACGGCCAGCGGGCGCAGCTTGCCCGACTTGATTTGCGCCATCACCGAAGGCAGCGAAGACACCATCAGGTCCACGTTGCCGGCGAGCACATCCATCAAGGCGGGGTTGGAGCCCTTGTAAGGCACATGCCGGATGTTGATGTGGGCGGCATTCTTGAAGATCTCACCGGCCAGATGAATCGTCGTGCCATTGCCGGGCGAGCCATAGGTGATCGAGTCCGGCGCGGCCCGCGCAGCAGTCACCACCTCTGCCAGCGACTTGAAGCGCGACGCGGTGCTGGTGACGATCACCACCGGCGTGTAGGCCACATGCGCCACCGCCACCAGGTCTTTGGTCGGGTCGTAGCTCAGGTTTTTGTAGAGCCAGGGCGCCACCACCATATTGTCTTTTTGCCCCATCACCATGTCATAGCCAGTGGGCGCGGCGCGCACGGCTTCGGCGATGCCTATGGTGCCGCCAGCACCGGCGCGGTTGTCCGGAACCACCGTCCATTTGCTCGCTTCGGTCAGCTTGTTGGCCACCAGGCGCGACAGGATGTCGGTGCCACCGCCGGGCGGGAAAGGCACGATCAGGCGCACGGGTTTGGCGGGATAGGGCTGGGCTTGCGCGGCGCACAGCGCCAGCGCGAGGGCCATGAAAGAAAAAAACTTGCGAAGCACGGTGGGCTCTCCTTGGGGGTCTGCGGGCGCGGAACGCGCATGCAAGCAGCGCGTCGGCCCAATGCGTAATACTTGACGCCTGACGCTTGGCGCCTGATGTCGGTTGAGCCTGCAATTTTATTCGCCGGCCCGTCTGTGCTGACCGCCCATGGGCTGTGATCCGCGGGGACCAGCCTCTCGTCCGGCGATGGGGGCAAGGCCAGGAGGAAGTCTGCCTGCGTTCCGCGTCAGATCATCTCCAGCGGCGCAGGGCCTGCCGGCGGCCGGAAGATCGCATCCAGTTCGGCGAGCTGCTCACCGCCGAGTTCGATGTCGGCAGCCGCAATATTCTCCCGCAGCCGCTCCGCATGGCCTGTCTTGGGGATGGCCATGACGCCGTCCTGGGCCAGCAGCCACGCCAGCGCAGCCTGGCCGGGCTGCAGGTGATGGCGGCGGGCAAAACGAGCCAGCCCGGCATGGTGCAACAGGCGCGACTGTTCCATGGGCGAATACGCCATGACGGGAACCTTGCGTTCGCGCAGCCAGGGCAGCAGATCCCACTCAATGCCGCGGCGTGTGAGGTTGTAAAGCAGCTGGTTGGTCTGCACGCCCGGCCCGCCCGGCAGCAACCACAACGCCTTCATGTCAGCCATGTCGAGGTTGCTGACGCCGTAGTGCCGGATCTTGCCGGCCTTTTGCAGGGCCATGAAGGCCTGCAGGGTTTCCGCCAAAGGCACGGTGCCGCGCCAATGCAGCAGGTAAAGGTCAATGCGGTCGGTGCGCAGCCGGCGCAGGCTGCGCTCGCAGGCGGCCACCGCCCCCTCCCGAGAGGCATTGTGCGGATACACCTTGGTGACGATGAAGGCCTCATCACGCCGCCCTTGCAGTGCTTCGCCGACCAGTTCCTCGGCGCTGCCCTCGCCATACATTTCCGCGGTGTCCACCAGCGTGCAGCCCAGGTCCAGGCCCAGCCTGAGGGTGGCCAGTTCATCGGCCCGCTGCGCCGGCGCCTCACCCATGCACCACGTGCCCATTCCCAGTGCCGGCACGGTTTCGCCACAAGGCAGCAATACGCTTTTCATGGCAGCCATGGTAGCGCCGCATTGCGCCATACGGCTCCGGGCGCGAAAGACCCGGCCTGCACACGCCGCACTGATTAATGCGTTCATGGAATCAATAGCGCCCGAAGAAATCATGGTTTCATCCGCGCCCCGCCCTAGTATTGCGAGGGCTTTCAATGCATAACCCGCAACCCGCCGCAATCATCACGATAACGATGGAGACATACGAATATGAAGATCATCCGCAGCAAGGATTTCACTGCAGACCGCGCCTGGGGCGCCATGACGATCGCCAACATGAACGGCATCACCACCCGGCTGCACTGGACCGACCAGCCCTACAAGTGGCATGTCAACGAAGGCGAAGAGGTCTTCGCCGTGCTGGATGGCCGGGTCGAAATGCGTTACCGCGATACCGGCGGCCAGTGCTCGGTCATGCTGGAGACCGGTGACATCTTCTTCGCCAGCGCGGGCACCGCGCATGTGGCAGCGCCTGTAGGTGCCGCCCGGGTTCTGGTGGTGGAAGTCGAGAACAGCGACTGAGGCAGAGGCAAAAGCAGAGGCGCCTTGCGCTCACGAGGCCGCGTGCAGCGGGAGGTTCACCAGCAGGTTCTGCGGCTTCAGCCTGACCACGCCATCGGCGCTCATCATGAGCCCCAGGTAAACCGGTTTGCCCGCCACGTCGGCGCGCATCTCACGCGGGTCCGCGAACTCCAGCCGGAACAGGCTCACCAGGCGCTGCAGGCGGTCGGGGGCTACGTCCCGGCCTTCATACAGGTCGTTGAGCAAGGCCGTCGCCTCCGCATCCAGGCCCACATGCCAGCGCCAGGCTTCGTCGTCCACCTTTTGCACGGGTGCGATGGTGACGTCTACCCCCAGAAAATGCCGCACCCATTTTTGCAGCACGCTCGCCAGCGCCTTCAGGCCCGAGCGGGCCCGGGTCATCGTCAGTACCAGGCCGTGGCTCAGGTCGTTGCTGACTTCGTGGGTCAGGTCCAGCAGATAGGCGTAGCGATCCCCCTGCTGCCAATAGTCAGGCGCATTGTCATCACTGAGCACGCGCACCTCGACATCGCGCAGCGGCGCCTTCGCTTCCGCGAGAAAGCGCCCGATATCGCCGAGGCCGCCCGTCTCGTTGAGCATGTCCAGCGTTTCACGGTCGCCGCTCAGGACCTGCCCGCCCTCCGTGCTGATGCGCTGGCTGCGAAACAGCATCTCGCCGGCGCGCACTTCATAGGCGTCGGTGGAATCGTCGAGCAGGTTGCGCGTGATGGCGTGGGCCAGCAGGTCGATGAAAAGCGGCGGTATGTTGATCTGGCCCGTGCCGTCGCGGGGAAACAGGCTCAGGTAGTAGGCCTCCAGTGTGCCGGCAGCCAGCAGGCCGTCGCGAAAGCGCAGAAACAGCCCGTAGCTTTCGCGGGCATCGGCGTCCTGCAGGGCCTGCAGTGCGGCGGGCATCACCGGCTTTCCCGGCGCTTCCACCAGGGCGGCGTGCAGCGCCAATTCAGCCTTGCACGACTCAGGCACGGGCGCCAGTTCGGGCCGGGCCAGAAAAAGCCGCAGGTAATCGTCAGTGGGCTGGAGCCAGCCACGTTCATTGCGCTGGAGATGGTCAAAGCCGCTGGAGGGCCAGAAATTCTGCATGACGCAATCGTCTCATACCGAGTGGCATACCGAGTGGGTGTGGTCGTCCCACTCCCCACTCCCTACTCCCGCTCTTTTGTCGCCAGCATTACATCCTGTTTCAGGGCGGCACATAAATGGTGCAATCTTTACCGGCCCTTAGCTGTCGAACTTATATCTGGCGCGTTATTAGGGTGAGGGTCGTGCATTCAGGACTATCCAGGCCCCTTGAGCGGCAGTACCGGGTATCGCATGTCACGGCCGGGTTTCCCCATCGGGGCCATATCGACAGGAAGAGAGTGTGCAACGTGACACCATTACCGCTACCACAACCGGCTTTTTTATCCGGCTTTTGCTTCCAGCTTTCCCGCGCCTGCCGGAGGTTTCCGGCGCTTGTCGCGGCGGGGCTGCTGGCCGTGCTGCAGGCCACAGCCTGGGCGCAGGCGCCCGGCTCATACATCGATCCCCCCGGCCGCGTGGCCCGGCTCAACCTGATGGAGGGGGCCGTGAGTTTTTCACCGGCCGACGTCGCCGGCTCCCAGGACGCCAGCGCCTGGACGCCGGCCATGCTGAACCGGCCGCTGACGCGTGGTGACCGCTTGTGGACGGGCTCGCGTGCGCGCGCCGAACTGCATATCGGTTCGACGGCCGTACGCATGAGCGAGCAGACCAGCCTGGACTTCCTGGTGCTGGACGACGACGTGGTCCAGTTACGCCTGGCCCAAGGCACCCTGCGGCTGCGCGTGCGCACCCTGTTTGAGGGCCAGCGCCTGGAGATCAACACACCCAATCTGGCATTCGTGATTTCGCAGCCGGGCGACTACCGGCTGGACGCCAACCTGGCCACCGACACCACACGCGTGGTGGTGCAGTCCGGCGGCGGCACCGTCTACGGCGACAGCGGCCTGCCTGTCACGCTGGCCAGCCAGCAGCAGGCCAGCTTCACCGGCACGCAGCTGACGCCCGGGGCGCCGGGCTCCACCGTGCTCGACAGCTTTGACCTCTGGGCTCTGGAGCGTGACCGGCTTGAGGACCAGTCGGTATCGGCG
This sequence comes from Polaromonas sp. P4_F9, assembly GCF_056401235.1. NCBI lineage: Bacteria > Pseudomonadati > Pseudomonadota > Betaproteobacteria > Burkholderiales > Comamonadaceae > Polaromonas > Polaromonas sp. P4_F9. Next base: position 73,459 of record NZ_JBFUJT010000005.1, read on the forward strand.
CGCTATGTGCCCCGCGAAGTCACCGGCTACCAGCAGCTCGACCTGTATGGCGACTGGAGCCAGGACCCGACCTACGGTGCTGTCTGGCTGCCCCGCGCCGTGCCGGTGCACTGGGCGCCGTACCGCATGGGCTACTGGAGCTGGATAGCGCCCTGGGGCTGGACCTGGATTGACGACGCCCCCTGGGGATTTGCACCGTGTCACTATGGCCGCTGGGCGCTGATCGGTCAGCGCTGGGCCTGGGTGCCGGGCCGGCTGGCAGCGCGACCGGTGTACGCACCAGCACTGGTCGTCTTTGTGGGCGGCAGCAGCGGCGGTGTGAACTGGAACATCTCGATCGGTTCGGGCGGCGCGCCGCGGCCCGCTCTGGGCTGGTTTCCGCTGGCCCCGGGCGAGGCCTTCCGGCCGATTTACCGGGTGAGCCCGCGCTACGTGACGCAGGTGAACCAGAACATCGTGGTCAACACCACGGTCAACGTGACCAACGTCTACCGCTATCAGCGCCAACCTGCGGCCGTCACGGTGGTGAGCGCGGATGACTTTTCCCGCGGCCGGCCCGTGCGCGGCAACCTTGCGCTGAACCTGGCCGAGCTGAACCGGGCGCCGGTGGTGGTCGACCGCAGCGCAATACCCCAGCGCCCCGACGTGCAGCGGCCCCGGCTTGCCGCAGCGGCTGCGCTGCCGCCCGCGCCGGTGGTCACGCAGCCCGTGGTACGCGGCCGGGAAGAACGCCGCGAGGAGCGCCGCGACGGCAGGGCACAGCCTGCCTTGCCGGCCGCACCGGCAACCCAGGGCTTGATCGGCGCACAGCCGCCGGCAAGGTCCGGGCAGATCATCCCACCCGCCTTGCAGGACCGCAGTGCCGCCGACACGGAACAACGCACCCGGCGCGAGCAGCAACAACTGCAGCGCGAACAGGAGCGCCAGCAGCGCGAAGCCACACGGCCACAGGATGCGCAGCGCCGGCCAGGCGACGAGTCATTGATTCAGCGCGCCCAGCGGGAACGGCAGCAGGGCAGCATGCCCGCTGCCAGCCCGGACGCACGGACCGCGGCAGAACGCAATGCCATCGACACGGAGCAACGCGCCCGGCGCGAGCAGCAGCAGCAGCAACAACAACAACTGCAACTGCAACGTGAGCAGGAACGCCAGCAGCGCGAAGCGGCGCAGCAACAGGAGGCTCAGCGTCGGCAAAACGAAGAGTCGCTGATTCAGCGCGCCCAGCGTGAACGGGCCGCAGCAGCGGAACGCAGCGCCATCGAACAGTCGCAGCGCGCACAACAGCAACTCCAGCGCGAGCAGCAGCAACTGCAACGTGAGCAGGAGCGCAAGCAGCGCGAAGCGGCGCAGCAACAGGAGGCGCAGCGCCGGCAAAACGAAGAGTTGCAGGGGCAACGCGCCCTGCGCGAGCAGGCGCAGCGGGCACAAGCAACACAGGCAGCACAGGCGCAGGCGCAGGCGCAGGCGCAGCAACAGCAACAGCTGCAGCAGCAGGAACAGCGCAAGGCCCAGCAACGGAAACAGCCGCGTGAGGCGGACGCGGCCAACGCACCCGCCCCCCGGCCGGAGGGCTTGCCCGGCCGGTTCCGGGAACAGTGACCCACCGGACCCGGGCCACTTCCGGTTCAAGGTTTTGAGCACGATGCCGCCCATGACACCTTTGCCCGCGTCTGGATCTGGAAGCGGCCGACCCCGGCAGGAGATGGCAGGGGATGGCAGATGAAGGCAGCGAAAGCGTCTGGCTCTGGACGGCCGGCGGGTCACTGGAGAAATTTGCGTGACGCACCGTCTTTCCGGAAAGATTCACTCGCCTTCGCCGGCAGCGAAACTCGGGTTGCCCATCACGCAAAACTACCTAAGGGTCTTACCCGGTATCGCCGCCGGAACCGGATAGCTAGTATGACCAACTGTCTTTCATCGGACCACGGTTTGTGCCCACCTGGCTGGCCACACCGACTCCATGAGTTCACCCCATCATCTGCCGGAGAGCAATTTGTCAGTGGAGTTCATTCTTGAAACGCGAGGGTTGACCAAGGAATTCAAGGGATTCGTTGCCGTCAACCACGTGGACCTCAAAGTCCAGCGCGGGCATATTCACGCGCTGATCGGACCCAACGGCGCCGGCAAGACCACCTTTTTCAACCTGCTCACCAAATTCCTGCACCCCACCTCGGGCACCATCACCTACAACGGCACCGACATCACGCACGAGCAGCCGGCGCAAACTGCGCGGCGCGGCATTGTGCGCTCCTTCCAGATTTCGGCCGTGTTTCCCCACATGACGGTATTGGAAAACGTGCGCGCAGCGCTGCAGCGCAACCTCGGCACCTCATTTCATTTCTGGAAAGCCGAGAGCACCCTGTTCCACCTGCACGAGCGTGCCCGTGAGTTGCTGGCCGAAGTCGATCTGGGCGGTTTTGCCGATGAGCTCACCGTGAACCTGCCCTATGGCCGCAAGCGTGCGCTGGAACTGGCCACCACGCTGGCACTCGAACCCGAGCTGATGCTGCTGGACGAACCTACCCAGGGCATGGGCCATGAAGACGTGGACCGCGTCACGCAGCTGATCAAAAAAGTCTCCGCCGGCCGCACCATTTTGATGGTCGAGCACAACATGAATGTGGTGTCGTCGATTGCCGACCGCATCACGGTGCTGCAGCGCGGCACCATCATTGCCGACGGCCCCTACGCCGAGGTTTCGGCCAATCCGCTGGTGATCGAAGCCTATATGGGCACCGCCAACACCGAATTACAGGGCGCTCACTAGATGTTGACCCCCACGCTTTTCACTTCGTGTAATGCGCTGCCCCCAGAGGGGGCCGCTGCGCCTGCGGTCTGGCAAAGCCAGTCCCGCGGCCCCTGCTGGGGTGAAGAGCCCCCACGTTCGCTCACTGCGTGTAGCTCCCTGCCCCCCGAGGGAGCCCGAGCACTCCTTGCGGCGGCCCTGCGGAGGCCTGCATGACCAAAGAGCTCCTCAAAATCGAAGACCTGCACGCCTGGTACGGCGAGTCGCACATCCTGCATGGCGTGAACCTGACCGTGAATGAAGGCGAGGTGGTGACGCTTCTGGGCCGCAATGGTGCCGGCCGCACCACCACCATGCGGGCCATTGTCGGCATGACCGGCGCCCGCAAGGGCTCGATCAGGATCAACGGCGAAGAAGCGATCAAGCTGGCGCCCCACAAGGTGGCCCGGCTGGGCATTGGCTACTGCCCTGAAGAGCGCGGTATTTTCGCCAGCCTGTCGGCCGAAGAAAACCTGATGCTGCCACCCAATATTGCACCCGGGGGCATGAGCGTTGCCGACATCTATGCCATGTTTCCCAATCTGAAGGAACGTGCCGGCAGCCCTGGCACACGCCTGTCGGGCGGCGAGCAGCAAATGCTGGCCGTCGCCCGCATTTTGCGCACCGGCGCGCGGCTGTTGCTGCTCGATGAAATCTCCGAAGGCCTGGCACCCGTCATCGTGCAAAAGCTCGCCGAGATGATCCTGACGCTCAAAGCCAAGGGCTACACCATCGTGCTGGTCGAGCAGAACTTCCGCTTTGCCGCGCCACTGGCCGACCGTTTCTACGTCATGGAGCATGGCCGTATCGTCAAGCAGTTTGCCCAGGCCGAGTTGTCGCAAAACATGGGCATGCTGCAGGAGTATTTGGGGGTGTAGGCGGCTCGCTGCCAGATTCCGCTTGATCCGTTTTTTACTTGCCCGGTTCCAATCTCACCACCTCAAGAAGGAGACTTTCATGAAACTCAAGACTCTCATTGCCGCCATGGCCATCGGCCTGGGCGCCGCCGCTTCCGCGCAAAACACGGGACCGGTAAAAATCGGCTTCATCACCGACATGTCCAGCCTCTATGCGGACATCGACGGCCCGGCCGGCGGTGAAATGGTCAAGTGGGCTGCACAGGACTTCGGCGGCAAGGTGCTGGGCCGCCCGATTGAAGTGCTGACGGCCGACCACCAGAACAAGGCTGACGTGGCCAGTTCCAAAGCGCGTGAATGGATAGACAAGGATGGCCTGTCGATGCTGATGGGAGGCACCAACTCCGGCACGGCGCTCGCCATGTCCAAGGTGGCCACTGAAAAGAAGCGCCCTTTTATCGTGATCGGGGCCGGCTCCGCCCGCCTGACCAATGAAGACTGCTCACCATACACCGTGCACTATGCCTACGACACGGTGTCCCTGGCCAAGGTGGCCGGCTCGGCGCTGGTCAAGGCTGGCGCCAAGAACTGGTTCTTCCTGACCGCTGACTACGCGTTCGGCCACTCGCTCGAAGGCGACGCGGCGACTGTCGTCAAGGCCAACGGCGGCACGGTGGCCGGCACGGTGCGCCATCCGCTCAACGCATCCGATTTCTCCTCTTTCCTGCTGCAGGCGCAAACGTCCAAGGCACAGATCCTGGGCCTGGCCAATGCGGGGGGCGACTTCACTAATGCGATGAAGGCGGCCAAGGAGTTCGGCATCACCAAATCCATGAAGGTCGCCGGCCTGCTGGTATTCATCAACGACGTGCACAGCCTGGGCCTGGCCAACACCGAAGGCCTGCAGCTGGCCGACAGCTGGTACTGGAACCAGGACGACGCCTCGCGCAAGTTTGCCAAGCGCTTCTTTGACAAGTACAAGCGCATGCCATCCAGCCTGCAGGCAGCCGATTACTCGGCCGCCGCCAACTACCTCAAGGCCGTGCAAACCGCCGGCACCACCGACTCCGACAAGGTGATGGGCGCGCTGAAAAGCATGAAGTTTGATGACTTCTACAGCAAGGGCCAGATCCGCGCCGACGGCCGGATGATTCACGACATGTACCTGTTCGAGGTCAAGTCGGCCAAGGATTCCACGACACCCTGGGACTATTACAAAACCATCGCGAAGGTGCCGGGCGAGCAGGCCTTCACCACGGTGGCCGAATCCAAATGCGCGCTGGTCAAAAAGTAAGCTGACTACTGGCCGGTCGCGCATGCGATCGGCCGCTTTTCTGTTTTCTGTATTCTCAAGGCGTGAACTGACGGGCCTCCATGGAAATTTTCGGTATTCCCCATCAAGCGTTCCTGGGCCAGCTGCTGCTGGGCCTGGTCAATGGCGCGTTTTACGCCCTGCTCAGCCTCGGGCTGGCCGTCATCTTTGGCCTGCTGGGCATTGTGAACTTCGCCCACGGGGCGCTCTACATGCTGGGCGCCTTTGCGGCCTGGATCATGCTCGACAAACTCGGCATCAATTACTGGTATGCGCTGGTACTGGCGCCGCTCATCGTGGGCGCGCTCGGCGTGGTGATTGAGCGCCTCTTTCTCAAGCACCTGTACAAGCTCGACCCGCTCTACGGGCTGCTGCTGACCTTTGGCCTGGCGCTGATCGCGGAAGGCATTTTCCGCGAGCTGTATGGCGTGTCGGGACAGAATTACAACGTACCGGAACTGCTGTCCGGCGCCACCAATCTCGGATTCATGGTGCTGCCGAATTACCGGGCGTGGGTGGTGCTGGTGTCACTGGTGGTTTGCCTGGGCACCTGGTTCATCATCGAGAAAACACGGCTGGGTGCCTACCTGCGCGCCGGCACTGAGAACGCCGCGCTGGTGCAGGCTTTCGGCATCAATGTGCCGATGATGGTGATGCTGACCTACGGCGCCGGCGCGGCGCTGGCGGCGCTGGCCGGCGTGCTGGCCGCCCCCATCATCCAGGTTAACCCGCTGATGGGTTCGAACCTCATCATCGTGGTGTTTGCCGTGGTGGTGATCGGAGGCATGGGCTCCATCCTGGGCTCCGTCATTACCGGCCTGGGCCTGGGCCTGATCGAAGGCATGACCCGGGTGTTTTACCCCGAAGCGTCCAACATCGTGGTGTTTATCGTCATGGTCATCGTGCTGATGGTCAGGCCGGCGGGCCTGTTTGGCAAGGAAACCTGAGCCATGACCCCAACCGCCTCTGCCAATGCTTCTGTGACTGTCCCTGTGACCAAGCCTCTCATGACTCAAGCCGCAAAATTCACCCGTATCACCTACCTGGCGTTGCTGGCGCTGGCGCTGCTGGCACCCGCCATCGGCTTGTACCCGGTGTTTGTCATGAAGCTGCTGTGCTTTGCCCTGTTTGCCTGCGCCTTTAACCTGCTGCTGGGTTTTACCGGCCTGCTGTCCTTCGGCCATGCCGCATTTTTTGGCTCGGCCGCCTATGTCACCGGCTGGTTCATCAAGTCGCAAAGCTGGACGCCTGAACTGGGCATTCTTGCCGGCACCGTGGCCGCCGGGCTGATTGGCCTGGTCGTCGGCGCGGTCGCCATCCGGCGCCAGGGCATTTACTTCGCCATGATCACGCTGGCGATTGCGCAGATGGTGTTTTTTGTCTGCCTGCAAGCACCGTTTACCGGCGGCGAAGACGGCTTGCAGGGCGTGCCGCGCGGCCGCCTGCTGGGCCTGCTCTCGCTCGAATCCGACACCACCATGTACTACTTTGTGGTCGCGGTCTTCGTGCTGTGCTTTTTGGGGATCTCGCGCATCGTGCATTCGCCATTTGGCCAGGTGCTCAAAATGATCCGCGAGAACGAAGCGCGCGCCATCTCGCTGGGCTACCAGGTAGACCGCTACAAGTTGCTGGCCTTTGTGCTGTCGTCCGCCCTGGCCGGGCTGGCAGGCTCGCTCAAGACCCTGGTGATGGGTTTTGCCACGCTGTCGGATGTGCACTGGTCCATGTCGGGCGAAGTGATCCTGATGACCCTGCTGGGCGGCGTGGGCACCTTCTTTGGCCCGGTCTTTGGCGCGGGCATCGTGATCTCGCTGCAAAACCTGCTGGCCGACAAGGTCGGCTCCTGGGTCACCGTCATCATTGGCGGGATCTTCGTGATCTGCGTACTGGCCTTCCGCAAGGGCGTGGTGGGTGAGCTGCAGGCTTTCCTCGATCGCCGCCGTCAGGCCGCTGCCGAGGCCGCCCCGCCGCCGGCCTGAACCGGCGAGCAAGTGCCTTCTGCGGCACAAGCTGCAATTGCTACTGTTTTTATAGCCGGCAGGTCTCGTCATATCCAGGCCTACAGCCATTTCCAAAAAAACCGCTATTTGCCCCGAAACTCACGCCGGTAGGTGGAGGGCGAGGTGCCCAGCGTCGTCGCGAAGTGCTGCCGCAGGGACACCACGGAGCCAAAGCCGGCATCGATGGCAATCTGGTCCATCGAGCGGTCGGTGGCCTCCAGTTGCCGCTGCGCCAGCGCCAGCCGCTGGCCGGTGAGCCACCGGCCCACCGTGGTGCCGGTGATCTGCCGGAAGTGCCGCGTGAAGGTGCGCCGGCTCATGAAGGCCCGATCGGCCAGCGCATCGAGGCTGTGCGGCTGGTTCAGGTTTTCCTGTACCCAGGCCAGAATGACTGAAAGCCGGTGGCCGGTGCTGGTGGCAGGCACGGGCCGCTCGACGTACTGGGCCTGCCCGCCCTGCCGCTGTGGCGCCACCACCATGCGGCGCGCCACGCGATTGGCCACCTCCGCGCCGTGCTCGCGGCGCAGCAGATGCAGGCAGCAGTCAATGGCGGCAGCGGTGCCCGCAGACGTGAGCACGTCACCGTCGTCGACATACAGCACATCCGGCTGGAGCTGCACCTGCGGGTAACGCTCGGCGAAAGCGGACGCCAAAGCCCAATGCGTGGCGGCGGGCCGGCCGTCCAGCAGGCCGGCCTCGGCCAGGACAAAAGCGCCCAGGCACAAGCCGACGATGCGCGCGCCGCGCCGGTGCGCCGCCTGCAGGGCCTTGAGCAAAGCCTCGGGCGGGCGCTCCATGGGGTCGCGCCATGATGGCACCACCACGGTATCTGCTTTGGCCAGCACGTCCAGGCCGTGTTGTACGGCAATGGTGAAGCCGGCTGTGGTTTGCAGCAGGCCCGGCTTGTCGGCGCACACCAGCAGCTTGAACCGCGGCAGGTCGGCACCCGAAAAATCGTTGCCGAACACCATGCACGGCACGGACAGGTGAAAGGGACTGATGCCGTCAAAGGCAACCACCGCAACGGTGCGGATCCCGACTACGGAGCCGACTGCCGGGCTGGCCGCGCTGCCGGCTCTGGCCTTGCCAGGGGCTTTGCCGAATGTCTTTTTGGGCGCGTTGGATGACATGGCCCGATTCTATCGACTATTGACATTTGGGCCACTTTCACCAAAACACCGCCAGCCCAACAATCACCTCCATCAACCACCTGTTTCAACTTTTGAAGGAAAACACACCATGTCCAGCACTGAGGCAACATCTCCACGCCGCGCCCTTGTCGTCATCGATGTCCAGATGGAGTATTTCACCGGCGGCCTGCTGATTGAATACCCGCCGGTGGAGCAGACGCTGCCCAATATTGGTCGCGCGATGGATGCGGCCCGTGCGGCAGGTATCCCTGTCGTGGTGGTGCAACACAGCGAGTCCGCTACCGCGCCGCTGTTTGCCAAGGGTTCGGCCCAGTGGGCGTTGCATGAGACCGTTGCGAGCCGCCCGCGCGACCACTTCATCGAGAAAGCCTGGCCCAACGTCTATACCGGCACCGACTTTGCCGGCTGGCTGGAGAAAAACAGCATCGATACCCTCACGGTGGTCGGCTACATGACGCACAACTGCGACGCGTCCACGATTTTCGAGGCCACGCACCGGGGCCTGCACGTGGAGTTTTTGCACGACGCGAGCGGCTCCATCCCTTATGCCAACGAAGCCGGCCAGGCCAGCGCGGAAGAAATCCACCGTATCTTCAACGTGGTGTTTCACACGCGCTTTGCCGCTGTCGGCTCCACCGATGACTGGACCGTCGCCGTGCAAGCCGGCCAGGCGCTGAAGAAAAGCAATATTCTGGTGTCGAATCAGGCGGCCATCGCGAGGAGGTAGCTTCCGGCATAGCGGACGACCAGTTTTTTTTTAAGCGGCTCACGCCCCCAAAAAAGCCGCAGCCGTCAATCATGCTTGACTGGGCACCGGACATGCCCGGGTCTTCCAGCGAGCGCACCTTCACGCTTTTGCCTTGGGCCCGGATTCAACCGGTCATCAGTCAAACATGTCCGGCTGCGTTTTGACCAGGTGATCCCAGATCGGCTGGAAATGCAGCCAGCCAATGTATTCGCTGCCCACATGTTCACGGCTGTAGCGGGCGCGCTCAGGCGTTACCAGGCGCGGTGCAATGCCTGCTGCATCGATCATCAGTTGTTGCTTGCAGCAGCGTTCCAGCGCGATGAACCAGAAGGCGGCCGCCTCGATGCTGTGGCGGCTGGCCGTGAGCAGCCCGTGGTTCTGGTGGATGGCCGCCTTGACACCCGTGAAGGCCTGGGCCACCTTGTGCCCGGCCTTGACTTCCACGGCCACCTGGCCCGCCTCATCACCAATGACCACATGATCTTCAAAGAAGGCTGCCGCATCCTGGCTGATCGGCTCCAGCTTTTTGCCCAGTGAGGCAAAAGTGGTTCCGTAAACGGTGTGCGCGTGGCACATCGCGACGATATCCGGATGAGCCTCATGCACGGCTGAATGCAGGACAAAGCCGGCGCGGTTGATCGCGTGGCGGCCCTCTACGACCTGGCCGCTGTGGTCGGCCAAAATCAGATTGGACACCTTGACCTGGGAAAAATGCACGGCCATGGGATTGGTCCAGTACAAGCCGGGGTTCTCCGGGTCGCGTACGGTCAAGTGCCCGGCAAAACCGTAATCGAAACCCTGCAAGGCAAACGCACGGCACGCCGCGACAAGCCGTTCTTTCAGGTGCTGGCGCTCCTCGGCGGCATTTGAAAACCGGGGGGTTGACGGATAAATCAGGCCAGCCTGCTCCGGCTGGTAGACGGAAATTCGCGCTTCATCCAGCTGGACATCGCGGCTCGCTTCAAGCACTGCAGACATTTCTTGCTCCTTTGGGGTCTTGGGTCTTTGGTTTACGGTGAGGCCATGTTCGCGCTCTTTTCAGACATTGACAAACGATAGATGTTCATGAAAAGATGAATTTCACTCATGAATCAAGGAGCAGCATGAGACGCGTCCCGAATTTCGTCCTGCTGCGGGCGTTTGAGTCCGCGGCCAGGCTGGAAAGCTTTACGCTTGCCGCCCGTGAATTGCACCTGACCCAGTCGGCGATCAGCCACCAGGTGCGAGAGCTGGAGGACTATTTCGGCAGACCCCTGTTCATCCGGCGCAACCGCCGCGTCGAACTGGTGCCCGAGGGGCGGCGGCTGCTTGACAGTCTTTCGCGGGTGTTTGATGTCATCGAGGCGGCCTGCGACGAGGTGGCGCTGGCGCCGCGGGCACAGGTGCTGGCGCTGCATTGCGCCCCCAGCTTTGCCGCCAAATGGCTGGGGCCCCGCCTGCCCGAATTCATGCAGGCCCATGCCGACATCACCATCCGGTTGACCTCGGGCGCAGAGCCTGTCGACCTCACCCGCATGCGGGAAATCGACGTCGCGATTGCCTATGGGCCCGTGCAGGAACGGGCGGGCGTGCTCTCCATCGCCCTGGGGCGCGAGCGCATCGTTCCCCTGTGCGCACCGCAACTGGTGGATGGCACGCGTCCCATCAGCCAGCAAATTGGTGACCTGGTCCTGATCGACTCCCAACTCAGCGCCATCACCTGGCCCGGCTGGTTTGCGCGCAACGGGCTCACGCTGCCTGCGCGGCCCCGGCCGTCGTTCGACCGCGCCGCGCTCTCCATTTCTGCCGCCGTCGACGCCATGGGCGTCGCCCTGGAAAGCGTCCGTCTTGCCGAGCGCGAAATCTCCCGTGGCGAACTGGTCGAACTGGGAAAAGACATTTTTTGCCCCATTGCGGAAGAAACCCACTTTGTGTCCTGCCGGGTGAATGAGCAGCACACGGAAAAGGTCCGGCTTTTCCGCGAATGGCTTTTCAAGGCGGCAGGCGTCGATATGGGCCGGGGCAACGCGCCGATTCCTTGAAGGCGGATACCTGGAACGGGTTTGAGCCAAAGCCCAACCAGACCGGCCCCGATGGCGCGGGATGGGCTAACTGACCAGCGCCAGGGCCCCGAAATCGCCGACCCGCTCACCCAAGCCGGCAGGCAGCAGCGTGCATCCGCTGGTCAGTGCCGGCAGTTTGCCGGCAATCTGCGCCTGCAGGCGCGGCAGCAGGTAGTCGCGGTGATGCCAGAACACGCTGCCGCCCAGGCTGATGCGCTCCAGGTCCAGCGTGATGATGAGGTTGTACAGCGCACGTCCCATGACACGGCACAACTCATCCACCAGGGCGACGGCGGCCACGTCGCCCGAGCGCGCCTGCGCCAAAATGCTGGCCGCATCCGCGGCGCCTCCCGCGGAGAAACGCCTGGCGATGGCATTGCCGGCCACCAGTCCTTCGAGATCGCCGATGTTGCCGCAGCCGCACAGCGCATCGTCGTTGTCGCTGACAAACATGTGGCCGGCATGGCCGGCATTGCCGTGCTTGCCGCGCAGAATGCGGCCGTCGACACACAAACCGCAGCCAATGCCGGTGCTCCAGGTGACATAGGCGCAGTTGCCTGTGCCTTGCAGCGCACCCCAGCGGCGCTCGGCTTCCAGCGCGCCTATACCGTCGTTTTCAATGCGCAGCGTGGTGGAGGTGCCGCGAAACTTCTCGCGCAACGGAGCCTCCAGCAAGGCGCTGGTCCAGTCATTGGGCAGGCCGCGCGCCGGCCCCGCCAGCCCGCCGCAGATATTGGGCGCGGCGAGCTCAATCATGTCCGCCTTCATCACAAACGGGCCGCAGGACGACACGCCCACATCCGTGATGTCACGCTCCCCGATGCCGGCTTCCGCACAAGCCTCGCCCAGCATGCGCAGGATCTGCCGTGCGACCGCGTCCGGTGTGCCGGTCTTGGCGGTGGGCTCGGAGCGGCGGGCCTGCAGCGCAGACAACGGCGGCGCGGCGGCAGCCCCGGTCACGCCGCGGGTCAGGCTGAGCGCTACCTTGGTGCCTCCCAAATCCACACAGGCTTTCATGGCAGGCCTCTCACATTCCTCAGATCAACTGGGCAATCAGGCTGGCGACCAAGCTCAGCAGGATCGTGGTGGTCAGCGGGATAAACCATTCCCGCCCAAACAGGCGAAAGCGCAGGTCGCCGGGCAGCTTGCCAAAGCCTAGTTTCTGCAGCAAGGGGCTGAACCAGCTGATGAAAACCAGCGCGAGAAAGATGACGATGAACCAGCGAATCATGTTGCTAGTTTAGGGGTAATACGATGCAGTGAGCACAGCGCGTGCGGTGCCGATCATCTCCTTCCCCCGCTGGGGGAAGGCCGGGATGGGGGCTCGCGGCGTGGGCGTCGGGCCGCCGTATTTATTTGGTCGCCGCTGGCCCCCACCCCACCCCTCCCCCAGCGGGGGAGGGAGCTTCACGGGTTCTTGGCTGAACCGTATTGAACCGTGTCGGGCCAGAGCCATACGGTTCAATGAGCACATCGCGTGCAGTGCCGATCCTCTCCTTCCCCCGCTGGGGGAAGGCCGGGATGGGGGCTCGCGGCGAGGGCGTCGGGTCGCCGTGCTTATTTGGTCGCCGCTGGCCCCCACCCCACCCCTCCCCCAGCGGGGGAGGGAGTTTCACGGGTCTTRCACTGAACCGTTGAATTCAGGGGTCGAAGCCCGTTGCGGGGCGCACGCGGCGAAAGCCCTGTAATCGGCCCTGTCATCACCGCCGGCATTCCCGGACGGGCTACAGGGTGTGCGTGCGGTCGCCAGCGGAAAAACCCATGGGTTCCCACGGCGCACCTTGTGAGAATGCGATGACCTTGAACAGCTCGCCCATCTCGTGCTCGGCAATCAGTTTCTGCACCATGGCGCGCTCGGCGAGGTTGGCGCTGTCAACGCCGCCTTCCATGCCCTCCAGCAACCCGCAGTTGAGCAGGAAGCGGCCCTGGCTGGTGTAGCCCAGCACCTGCAGGCCGGCGTCCTGCCCGGCCAGTGCGATGCCGGTGAAATTGACATGGGCCGTGATGTCCTTGCTGCCCACATCCAGCAGCGCATCGGTGTCCGCCAGGTGGCCGCGATGGCACATCACGGTGCCCATGCTGCGCTGCGGATGGTAATACTCGTGCTCGGGAAAGCCATAGTCCAGCAGGAACATCGCGCCCGCTTCCAGCCGGTCGGCCAGCGTGCGGATAAAACCTTCGGCCTGCGGGTGAATCTCGGTGAGGTAGTCATGGCTGCCGGCCACTTCCAGCGGTGGCCGCAACTCCGTGCGCTGGTCGGCCCAGGTGAAGCGCTCTCGATGGACCACCACGCCGCGCTCATGCCAGTCGCCGTTCAGCCGTGAAAGCAGCTTCACCGGCATGGCATCGAGCACCTCGTTGCCCAGCACCACGCCGCGCATCTTCGCGGGCAGCTCGCTAGCCCAGTGCACCTTGCCGGCATGCGCCGCCAGCCGCTCACGCTGACGCGCCTGCAGGCTGCCCGACAGGTCCACGATGGTGTAGCGCTCCACCTGAGGGCCCAAGGTGTCCAAAACCTGCTGCGCCAGAGCGCCGGAGCCCGCACCGAACTCCCAGATTTCCGAGGTGCCGGTGGCCTGCAGGGCTTGGGCCAGCTGGCGCGCCAACGCCTGGCCAAAACGTGGCGAGAGTTCGGGCGCCGTCACAAAATCGCTGCCATCGCCGCTGGCGCCGCCGGGCATCAGGCCGAATTTGCGGGAGTCATTGGCGTAGTAGCCCAGGCCAGGTGTGTAGAGCGCCAGCGCCATGAACTGGTCAAAGCCGATCCAGCCGCCGGCCTCTGCAATAGCCTTGGCAATGTGGGCCTGCAGCCCGGTCGTTAAAATGGGGGGGTGGCTGTTGTTTGTCACGCCCATGATTGTCGGCGATACCGCCCTGGCCCCGCACCAGCCCCTGCCCCAAAAACCCAAGCTCCAGCCTGATGACCGCAACCCCCTCCCTCCCCGTTGTTCTCGTGACCGGCGCCGCCAGGCGGCTGGGCCGCGAGATCGCGCTGGCGCTGGCGGCCGGCGGCTGGCAGGTGGCGGTGCATTACCGCGGCTCTGAAGAAGATGCCCTGAAAACGGTCGCTGATTGCACCCGTTTGTCGGGGGCTGCCGCCGCTTTTCAGTGTGACCTGGAGCAGGAAGCCGGCGTTCGCGCCCTGCTGCCCCGCGTTGCCGCGCATTTCGGCCGCGTTGACGCAGTGGTCAACAACGCCTCGACCTTTGAGCAGGACAGCGCCGCCAGCTTTGGCTTTGCCGCACTGGACAAGCACCTGCACAGCAATACCGGCGCGGCCATCCTGCTGGCCCAGGCGCTGCACGCGCATGTGAGCAGCCGCAACGCCACCGGCGCCGTCGTCAACCTGCTGGACCAGAAGCTGTGGAACCAGAACCCCGATTTCTTCAGCTACACCCTGTCCAAAGCGGCGCTGGAAGCGGCCGGCACCATGCTGGCGCTGGCCCTGGCGCCACAGGTGCGCGTGGTCGGTGTGGCGCCCGGCCTCACCCTGACCAGCCACCTGCTGAGCGACGAGCAATTCGAGGCGCGGCACAAGCTCGCGCCGCTGGGCCGCTCCTCCACGCCGGCCGACGTGGCCGCCGCGGTGAAGTTCGCGCTGGAGAACAGCTCCATGACAGGCACCACCCTGCTGGTAGACGGCGGCCAGCACCTGATGAAGTTTGAGCGCGACTTCTCATTGATGTGAACGCACACGCTGAAAAACCGCCTGCACACCCCGGCCCCAATCACTCAGACTGCCCCCCCATGTACAACACCCTAGGCACCCAGATCCTGACGCTCACCGGTTTGCGTTTTGACGCCAACCTGGGCATTCTGGATCACGAAAAAACCGCACCGCAACCGATCCAGGTTGATGCCGAACTGAGCCTGGGCACGCAGCCGCTGCTGCCCAGCGACGACGACATCATGCATGTGCTGGACTACCGCAAGGTGCGCCAGATCATCATCAACGAGTGCACGGCCGAGCATGTGAACCTGCTGGAAAGCCTGATCGGCAAGCTGGCTCACCGGCTGATGCTGCTGCCCGGCGTACTGGGGGTGCGGGTGAAGATTGCCAAACTTGAAATTTTTGACGACTGCGAAGTGGCGATTCGCATCGAGACGGGACAGTGGTGAACGACATGGGAGCCAACGACATGAACGCCCTATGGGACCAGGCCGTTGAACGGCACGAGCGCGAAGAGAGTTCCGCGCGCGTGCAGAACAGCATGAAAATCGAGCGCGAGGACCACAAGCTGGAAAAGCGCCTGTGCCGCGAAGTCGGCCGCGCGATTGTCGACTTCAACATGATTGAAGAGGGCGACAAGGTCATGGTATGCGTCTCGGGCGGAAAAGACAGCTACGCCATGCTCGATATCCTGCTGAAACTGCAAAAACGCGCGCCCATCAGGTTCGAGCTGATCGCCGTCAACCTGGACCAGAAGCAGCCCGGCTTTCCGGAGCATGTACTGCCTGACTACCTGGGCAAGCTCGGTGTGCCGTTTCACATTGAAAACCAGGACACCTACAGCATCGTCAAGCGCGTGATTCCGGAAGGCAAAACACTGTGCTCGCTGTGCTCGCGCCTGCGGCGGGGCATTTTGTACCGTGTGGCGGGCGAACTCGGCGCCACCAAGATCGCGCTGGGCCATCACCGCGACGACATGCTGCAGACTTTTTTCCTCAACATGTTTTTTGCAGCCAAGCTCAAGGGCATGCCGCCCAAGCTGGTCAGCGATGACGGCAAGAACATTGTGATCCGGCCCATGGCCTATGTGCCTGAAAAAGACCTGACGCGCTGGGCCCAGGTGCGTGACTTCCCCATCATTCCCTGCACGCTCTGCGGCAGCCAGGAAAACCTGCAACGCAAGCAGGTCGGCAACATGCTGCGCGAGTGGGAGAAAAAGCACCCGGGGCGGCTGGAGAACATGTTTTCCGCGCTGCAGAACATCGTGCCCTCCCACCTGATGGACAGCAAGCGCCATGACTTCAAAAACATCCGTACCACCGGTGTTGCCGATGCCGAAGGGGACAAGGCTTTTGATGCCGAAGAATTCAGCGAACCCCTGCGCCCCGGCCTGTCCGTGATCGACGTCACGTCGCTGCAGGCATGAAAGTCTTCAGCACAAGCCGTTTGCACCTGATCTCTTGATGTCCTTATGAGACTATGAGACGAATATTTTTAGCTATTATTTCAGTAGCATTTCTCGCGTTCCTCACGGTGGGCTGCTCGACCACGCGGCTGGTCGACAGCGACGTCACGGCTTTTTCAAAATGGAACGCCGCGCCACCCCGTCCCGGCACCGCGTACCGGTTTGAACGCCTGCCTTCGCAGCAGGCCGTCGGGGCACAGCAGGACCATGTTGAGGCGCTGGCGCGCACGGCCCTGTCCCGGGTGGGCATGGAGCTGAACCCCAGCGTGGCGCGTTACAGTGTGCAGGTGGTGCTCAACACCCAGGTCGTGGACCGCGGGCTGTATGACGGTGTGGGTTATGACGGTTTCGGCTTTGCGACCCCGGGGGTCTTTATGGCCGGCGGCAACCGTGGCGCATCGGTGGGCCTGTCATTTCCGATGCGTTTTCCGGAGCCCCCTTATTTCAAGCGCGAACTGGTCGTGTTGATGCGCGACCTGACCACCCGGCAGGTGGTCTTTGAAACCCGGGCGCTGCACGATGGCGTCTGGAGTGACTCCCTCAGCGTACTGCCCGCCATGATGGACGCCGCACTGCGCGGCTTTCCCGAACCGGCGCCGGGCAGACGCCGCATTAATGTTGAAATCCCCAAATAAATGAGGCCCCCACGTTCACTCACTGCGTGTAGCTCTCTGCCCCCCGAGGGGGCCGCTGCGCCTGCGGTCTGGCAAAGCCAGTCCCGCGGCCCCGGCTTGGTCTGGATTGAAGCCCCACGCTTGTGGCATTCCGTTCGCCCTGAGCCTGTCGAAGGGCACCCGCCAAGGAATCCCGCCCAATGACTGAAGCTACCCGCATCATTGCCATTCGCCATGGTGAAACCACCTGGAATGTGGACGCGCGCATTCAGGGCCACCTTGACATTCCGCTCAATGACACCGGGCACGGCCAAGCCAGGCGAATGGCCCAGGCGCTGGTGGACGAACCGATCACCGCGATCTATGCCAGCGACCTCAGCCGGGCCCGGGAAACCGCCGGCTACCTGGGGCATGCCGTGGGCGTGGAGGTGATCAGGGAGCGCGGGCTGCGCGAACGCTGCTTTGGCGAGTTCGAGGGCAAAACCTTTGCCGAGATCGAGGTGCTGCTGCCCGAGCAGTCGCTGCGCTGGCGCAAGCGAGACCCGGAATTCGCCCCGCCTGGCGGCGAATCGCTGCTGGACCTGCGCCGCCGCGTGGTGGGCACCGCGGAGCGGCTCGCCGCAGAGCACCCGGGCGAGTTGATCGCGCTGGTTGGTCACGGCGGCGTGATGGACATCCTCTACCGCGCGGCCACCCGGCAGGACATCCAGGCCCCCCGCACCTGGGCGCTGGACAACACGGCCATCAACCGCCTGCTCTGGACACCCGAGGGCTTCACGCTGGTGGGCTGGGCCGATACGCAGCACCTGAACGGTGACGCACCCCATGACAACCGATTTACCGACGACGCCGCCCCCGCTCCCGGCGCCGCCAACACCCAATGAGTGAATCCCCGCACACCATGAGTACATCGTCGTCCCGTTTGTCCGACCTGATAGGCAAGCCCGCCACCGAGATTGATACACCCGCCCTCGTCATTGACCTGGATGCGATGAAGCGCAACCTGGGCCGCATGGCCGAGTTTGCGAGAAAGCACAGCATCCGCTGGCGCCCCCATGCCAAGATGCACAAGAGCGCCGCGCTCGCCAAATTGCAGATCAGGGCCGGCGCGGTGGGCGTGTGCGTGCAGAAAACCGCCGAGGCCGAAGCCATGGTGGCCGGCGGGGTGTACGACGTCTACATCAGCAACGAGGTCATTGCGCCTGCCAAGCTGGCGCGGGTGGCGGCACTGACGCAGAAGGTCGCGCCCCATGGCGGCAAGATGGCCATTGCGGTGGACAGCACCCAGGGCGTGAGCCGGCTGGCGCAGGCCATGAACGAGACCAGGGCCGGCAGCGGCGTGAGCACCATCATTGACGTGTTCGTGGAAATCGACGTCGGCCAGGGCCGCTGCGGGGTGGAGCCCGGAGCCGCTGCGGTGACGCTGGCGCTGGAGATCCGCAAGCACCCGGCCCTGCACTTTGCCGGCCTGCAGGCCTACCATGGCAAGGCCCAGCATATTCGCAGCGCGCAGGAGCGGCGCGACGCGATTGCCCAAGCCGCAGCCGCCGTGCAGCGCACGCGCGACCTGATCGAAGCCCAGGGCATCGCAGTCGGACTGGTCACCGGCGGCGGTACCGGCAGCTTTGTGCTGGAGGCCGCCAGCGGCGTGTATGGTGAATTGCAGGCGAGCTCCTTCCTGTTCATGGATGTCGACTACGCGAAAAACGAGCGCGACCCGGCGCAGCCGCAGTTCGAGCACGCCCTGTTTGTCAAGACCCAGGTCATCAGCACCCGCAGCGGCCACGCCGTGTGCGACGCCGGCCACAAAAGTCACGCCATCGATTCCGGCCTGCCGCTGGTGCATACCCTGGATGGCGAGGATGCGCTGGAATATTTCAACGGCGGTGATGAGCATGGCATCTTGCGGCCCGCGGCGGGCGGCTCGCGGCTGCCGGGGCTGGGCCACATCCTGTGGCTGATTCCCGGCCACTGCGACCCGACCGTCAACCTGCACGATGTGATGATTGCGGTGGGCGGTGGCCTGCGCCGGGGCATTGTGCAGCGCATATTCCGGGTGGATGCGCGGGGCGCACTGACCTGACACCTGACCGTCCCGCGCTTGATGCAGCGGGATTTGCAGCCCGCAACAAACAGCGACAGGCCATCAGCGAACGGGAACCCGCGCGCCGAAACGCGCGCCAGCCGCCCGTGCAGCGCCGTCAGGTAAACATGTCGTTGCCGCTCACAGGGGGCGCCACGCCGAGGTGGCGGTAGGCTGCCAGGGTGGCAATGCGGCCGCGCGGCGTGCGCTGCAGGTAGCCCTGCTGGATCAGGTAGGGTTCGATCACGTCTTCAATCGTGTCGCGCTCTTCGCCAATGCTGGCGGCAATATTGTCCAGCCCCACCGGGCCACCATCAAAGCGGTGGATCACGGCTTCGAGCAGCTTGCGGTCCATCACGTCAAAGCCCTGCGGGTCGACATCGAGCATGGCCAGGGCCTTGTTGGCGATATCCAGCGTGATCTGGCCCGTGCCCTTGACGTCGGCATAGTCGCGCACGCGGCGCAGCAGGCGGTTGGCAATGCGCGGTGTGCCGCGTGAGCGGCGTGCAATCTCGAACCCGCCCTCCTCGTCCAGGGGGGCATTGAGCAACTTGGCGCTGCGCTTGACAATGCGCGCCAGCTCTTCGGGGGTATAAAACTCCAGCCGCGCCACGATGCCAAAGCGGTCGCGCAGCGGATTGGTCAGCATGCCGGCGCGCGTGGTGGCGCCCACCAGCGTGAAGGGCTGCAGGTCGAGCTTGATGCTGCGCGCCGCGGGACCTTCACCGATCATGATGTCGATCTGGTAGTCCTCCAGCGCCGGGTAGAGGATTTCCTCGACCACCGGGCTCAGGCGGTGGATTTCGTCGATGAAGAGAACGTCGTTCTTTTCCAGGTTGGTCAGCAGCGCCGCCAGGTCCTTGGGTTTTTCGAGCACCGGGCCCGAGGTCTGGCGCAGATTGACGCCCAGCTCATGCGCAATGATGTGGGACAGCGTGGTCTTGCCCAGGCCCGGCGGGCCGAACAGCAGCACATGGTCCAGTGCTTCACTGCGCTTCTTGGCCGCGCCAATGAAAATCTCGAGCTGCTCGCGCACCTTGGCCTGGCCGACGTACTCGTCAAACAGCTTGGGTCGCAACGCGCGCTCGATCGCTTCCTCATGGGGCGAAGCAGGCGCGGCCGACATCACGCGTTTGGTCGGCGGCAGATCGGCTGCGGAGAAATCGTCGGTCTGGATGCTCATGATGTTTCACACCAAAGTTTCGGTCGCTGCGCTCCCACGATACTTTGGCGTGGGCAAACCAGCAAAAAAGCTTGGGGCGGCCCGGCGCTTTCTTGAGAAATAAGAACCGTCAGGAGAAGCATCATTTCGCCAGCGCCTTCAACGCCAGCTTGATGCCATCGCTGACGCCGATATCCTTGGGCAGGGCCTTGAGCGCGAGCGCGGCATCGCGGTCGCTGTAGCCCAGCGCCACCAGCGCCTGCAGGATGTCGGACTGGCTGTCGCTGCTGACACTGACCTGCACGCCGATGTCGGCGCCCAGCTTGCCCTTGAGTTCAAGCAGCAGCCGTTCGGCGGTTTTCTTGCCGATGCCGGGCACCTTGATGATGCGGCCGGCCTCCTGGTGGGTCACGGCCTGGGCAAGCTCCTCGACGCTCATGCCGCTGAGCACGCTGAGCGCGGTGCGCGGGCCGACGCCCGAAATCTTGATGAGCTGGCGGAACGCGGCGCGCTCGGTAGCGCTGCCAAACCCGTAGAGGATTTGCGCGTCCTCGCGCACCACAAAATGGGTCAGCAGGCTGACTTTTTCGCCCAGGCCGGGCAGGTTGTAAAAGGTGCTCATGGGCACCAGCACCTCATAGCCGACGCCGTTGCAGTCCACCAGGACTTCCGGTGGATTTTTTTCGGCCAGCTGGCCTGAGATTCTTCCGATCATGGCCAAATCTTATCAGTCAGGCAGGCGCGGAAATTTGGGGGGACAATCTCGCGAGAACCCACCCCTTTCAGAAAAAGCCGCGCCTTGATCCTTCGCTACACCTTCACGCCGCCCAACAACACCCGCATGGGGCATCTGTGCGGGCCCATGGACTCCCATATCCGCACCATCGAGGCCGCGCTGCAGGTGACGATTGCGCACCGCTTCGAGCAGTTCAAGATCGACGGCCCCAAGGTCAGGGCCCAGCAGGCGCTCGAGGTGCTGCAAGCGCTGTACGAGATAGCCCAGCGGCCCATTGCCGAGGAAACCGTGCAGCTCATGCTGGCCAGCGACACCCCGATGAGCGCGGCGCCCGACGGGGCCATGGCGCTGTCGACACGGCGGGCCGACCTGCGCGCCCGCACCACCAACCAGGGCCAATACCTCGAGAACATTGCCACCCACGACATCACCTTTGGCATTGGCCCGGCCGGCACCGGCAAGACCTACCTGGCGGTCGCCTGCGCGGTCGATGCACTGGAGCGCAGCACCGTGCAGCGCATCGTGCTGACGCGCCCGGCCGTGGAGGCGGGCGAGCGCCTGGGCTTTTTGCCGGGCGACCTGAGCCAGAAGGTCGACCCCTACCTGCGCCCGCTCTATGACGCGCTGTATGAACTGATGGGCTTTGAACGCGTGCAAAAGGCCTTTGAACGCCAGCAGATAGAAATCGCCCCGCTGGCCTTCATGCGCGGCCGCACGCTGAACCACGCCTTTGTGATCCTGGACGAGGCGCAGAACACCACGCCCGAGCAGATGAAGATGTTTCTGACCCGCATCGGCTTTGGCGCCAAGGCCGTGGTGACCGGCGATGTCAGCCAGGTCGATTTGCCGCGCACGCAGCTCAGCGGACTGATCGACGCCGAACGCGTGCTGCGGCGTGTCAAGGGGATTGCGATCACGCGCCTGACCAGCGCCGACGTGGTGCGGCATCCGCTGGTGGCGCGCATTGTGGACGCCTACGACAAACAGGGCAGCCCCACCGTGGCCTCTGTGGATGCCATTGACTCAATAGCACCCATCACCCGCTCCTCCAGGGCGAGGAGCCGCAATGGCTCCTGATTTTCCGCTCAGGCAGCTCGATCTTTCCCTGCAGTTCGGCCAGTTTCCCGGCATCGCCCGCCACCGCGCTGCCCTGCCGCGCCGCCAGGTGCAGCGCTGGATCAGCCATGCGCTGAAAACCGATGCCGAGATCACGGTGCGCATCGTCGATGCCGAAGAGGGCCAGTCGCTCAACCGCGACTACCGGCGCAAGGACTACGCCACCAACGTGCTGACCTTTGACTACACCCGGGAACCCGTGGTGACCGCCGACCTGGTGCTCTGCGCCCCGGTGGTGGAGCAGGAAGCCCGCGAACAGGGCAAAACGCTGGAGGCGCACTACGCCCACCTGCTGGTCCACGCGACGTTGCATGCGCAAGGCTATGACCACGAGACCAACGAGCGCGACGCACTGGAAATGGAAGCGCTGGAGATCCTGCTGCTGGCCGCGCTGGGGTTTGCCAACCCTTATTGACGTAGCGGGTGGGCTCTGGAACTGGTCCAGGTCCAGGTCCAGGTCCAGGTCCAGGTCCAGGCTCAGGCTGCCGGATTGATCTGCAAGGGAATGGTCACCGGCCCGTCATTGACCAGGTGCACCTGCATGTCAGCGGCAAACTGCCCGGTTTGCACGTCAGGATGCGCCGCCCTCGCCTGCGCCACAAAATAATCGTAAAGCCGGCGACCCTCCTCGGGGGCGGCGGCGCCGGTGAAGCCGGGCCGGTTGCCCGCCGACACATCGGCAGCCAGCGTGAACTGGCTCACGATGAGCAGGCCTCCAGAACTTCCCCGTCCGTTCACGTCCTGCACGCTGCGGTTCATCTTGCCGGCCTCGTCTGAAAAAATCCGCAGCTTCAGGATTTTGGCGAGCAGTTTGTCGGCCTGCGGCTCGGCATCCCCGCGTTCGGCACACACCAGCACCAGAAGCCCCTGGCCGATCCGGCCCACGGTTTCGCCGGCAATCACGACGCGGGCCTCGGCCACGCGCTGCAACACGGCCTTCACGCAATAACCTTCATGCCATGGCCTTCATGTCGAATGCATCAGGGCGCATGAGCATCAATCGGTCACACCTGCAGCCACAAACAGCGGCTTGCCCACCGGCCCGGACAGAAAAGTGACGAACTGCTGCGCCAGTTCCTGCTGCTGGCCGGAAACCAGCGGCGCGGCGGTGTAGGAGGTGTAGTTCTGCCCCTCGGCCGGCACCGGGCCGACGAAGCGCAGGCCCTTGTCCTGGTACAGCAGGATTTCAGTCATCGCGCCAAAACCAACCTCGCGGCCCTTGCCCTTGATGACATGTTCCATGACGGCTGCACCGTCGGTGTAACGGGTGGTCTTGCCCTCCACCTGCGTGTAAACGTCCATCTTCTTGAGCAGGCCTTCCAGGTAAAGGCCGGTGGACGCGCGGTTGAAGACCAGCGAGTCGGCCTCGAGCACGGAACGCCTGAGCGCATCGGCATTTGCAATGTCCGGCAGCGGCGCCCCGTCACGCACCGCCACGCCCATGCCCACCCGGCCGACATTGGCACGCGTTTCCGCCAGCTTGCTGGCAGCGGCAAACTCGCCGATCACAGCCGGTGGTGCAATCACCACATCAAAGGCCGGGTTGCCATCCATGCGCTTGCGCAACTCGGGCGCGGTATTGAACGTGATGCGCGCCACATGGCCCGTCTGCTTCTGGAAGGCCGCCGCGGCCGCCTTGAGGCCGGGCTCGATGGCTCCGGCGCTGAGCACGGCAATCTCCGCGGCACCAGCGGTGCCCGCAAGGCCAGCCACCGCGAACAGGGTGAAGGCCAGGGTTGTCAATACGGCACGGACACGGTTCATGGGAGCTCCTGAAAGGAAGGGACTGCAGGCGCCCAGCGCAGCATGGGCCGAAGTTTATCTGCACAAGACCGATCAGATGAGATCAACCTCGTCATCAAAGTGAGCTTCCACGTCGCTGGGCAGCAGCTGGATGGTCGCGCGCAGCCCGGGCACGGCGCTCATCAGCGCCTGCTCGACGCTGGTGCGCACGGCGGCCGCGCGGCCCAGCGACCAGCTGGCCGGCATGTGCATGTGCAGGTCCACAAAACGGCGCTGGCCGGAGCGGCGCGTAGTCAGGTGGTCAAAGCGGATGGTGTGGTGCTTGAACTCTTCCAGTGTCTTGTGGATGTCGGCCAGCACCTCGGGTTCGACCGCCTCATCCATCAACCCCTGGGACGAACGCCACATCAGCCGGGCGCCTTCCCACAGAATGTTCAGGGCCACGCCGAAGGCCACCACCGCATCGAGCCACAGCCAGCCGGTGACCAGCACGGCGCCGATACCAACCACGACGCCGACGGAGGTCCAGACATCCGTCACCAGGTGCCGGGCATCGGCTTCCAGGGCTATTGAGCGATGGGCCCGGGCCGAGCGAAACATCACCCATGCCAGCAGGCCGTTGAGGCCGGAGCTGACAACCGACAGCGCCAGGCCCCAGCCGAGCTGCTGCAGGGGCTGCGGGTCAAAAATGCGGTGCCCCGCAGCCCAGATGATGGCCACGGCAGCGCCAATGATCAGCGCGCCTTCAAAGCCGGACGAGAAATATTCGGCCTTGTGGTGGCCGTAGGGATGGTCCTCGTCGGCCGGCCGCTGCGCGATGGTGACCATGGCCAGGCCAAACAGGGCACTGGCCAGATTGACAAAGGATTCCAGCGCATCCGACAGCAGGCCCACCGAGTCGGTGATGTACCAGGCGCCGGTTTTCAGCACGATGGTGATCGCCGCCACCGCCACGGAGGCCCTGAGCAGGCGTTGCGGCGTCAGAAATTTCAGGTCCAGTCGGCTCATGCGTTCATTGTCAACGATGCCGGACCCCGCCAACAAGCTATGCAAGAATGCGGCGATGCTCCAAGTGCGACAACGTTGGCTGGTCTGGGCCCTGCTCTGGTGCGCCATCACGGCGCTGGGCTGCGTGGCGCTGGCGCGCCTGGAGCTGGCCCAGCTGCGCGACAACTTTGAAACCGACGCACGCATCGCGCACCGCCTGCTGAGCCAGCGCGTGGTGCAGCACGACGCCGTCATGGCCACGCTGGCGCTGCTGCAGCCCGCGGCCGACGCATCCCGGCCCGAGCAGCGCCTGCCTTCGGTCTACCCGCAGATCATCGGCGTGCATCGTCAGGACCGCGAGGCCATCTGGCCGGATGAACGCCTGCGCAATGCGGCGACCCTGTCGCGGGCCCTGCGCAGGCCGGTGCTGGCGGAGGCGGACCTTGCCCGCGGCCGCTACCAGCTGGTGCTGGCGGCCGAGCCCACAAGCTACGCATTGCAACTGGACTTGCGTGCCGTGGTGCCCTGGAGCGAATGGCCCATGGCTCCCGACACCAGCCCGGTGCGCGTCACGCTGGAGCATCAGGGGCAGATTTTTGTGCTGCAGCCGGGCCATGACCAGGCGGGCGGCTGGCGCTTTGAATTTCACAAACACCTGGCCGCCGAGAGCCAGCCATTTGATGTGGTGGCCCTGCGCCAGGTCGGCTGGGGCGAGCTGCCGTGGGGCTGGATGCTGGCCTGGGCCCTGCTGGTGGCCGCCGTGCTGGTGGCCTGGCTTGCCCTGCTGCGCCAGCGAACCGCACGCCGGCGCGCCGAGGAGCTGCTGCGGCTGGGCCAGGTGGGGCGGCTGAACACGCTGGGAGAACTCGCAGCCGGCATGGCCCACGAGCTGAACCAGCCGCTGACCGCCCTGCTCGCCAACACCCAGGCCGCCGGCCGGCTGCTCAACGACAACCCGCCCGAGCTGGACAGTGCCCGCGCCGCCATGGCCCAGGCCGTGGAGCAGGCCCGCCGTGCGGCGGACGTGGTGGGCCGGCTGCGGCGCGCGGTAGAACGCCCCGGTCTGGCTGCGCCGGCGCAGCGGGTGGTGCTGCAGGGCGCGGTGCGCAATGCGCTGTACCTGCTGGAGCCCGAATTCAAGCGCCGCGAGGTGACGCCACAACTGGAGATGCCGTCCGCCCCCGTCACGGTACTGGCCGAGCCGGTGGCGCTGGAACAGATCATCCACAACCTGCTGATGAATGCCCTGCAGGCGCTGGAGCAGGTGCCTGCCGGTGAACGCCAGCTCAATGTGACGCTGCGCTCGGCCGACAGGCAAGGGGTGGTGACCATCACCGACTGCGGACCGGGAATGGCAGGCGACGTGCTGCCGCGCATTTTCGAGCCCTTCTTCACCACACGCGACACCGGCCTCGGGCTGGGGCTGGGGCTGAGCCTGTGCGAAACGCTGGCTACCAGCATGGGCGGCAGCCTGGCGGCGGCGCACAACGCACCGCGCGGGGCCGTGTTCAGTCTGTCTTTGCCCCTGGCGGTCACACCATGAAAGAACGTTCAGCCCCTCCCGGAACGCCGCCCGGCGGGAAGCCGGCCCTTCCCCGGGAAAGGGAAAGAAGCAACGGACCGCACGACGGGAAAACGGTGGGGGCCCTGCTGTCGCCCCTGATTCACCTGATCGATGACGACGAGGCGGTACGCAGCAGCCTCGCGCTGCTGATCAGCACGGTCGGCCTGCGGGTGCAAAGCTGGAGCGACCCGCAGGCCTTCATCAGCGGCTTTGACCGCCAGGGCATTGGCGCCATCGTGCTCGACGTGCGCATGCCCGGCATCAGCGGCCTGGCCGTGCTGGACACGCTCATGGCACAGGGCGTGGACCAACCAGTGATCATGCTGACCGGGCACGGCACGGTGGACATGTGCCGCCGCGCCTTCAAGTCCGGCGCGGCTGAATTCCTGGAAAAACCGGTCAATGACGAGCAACTGCTGGAAGCGCTGCAAAACGCGGTACGCCAGCATGTGAAGTCGCGTGAGCGGCGCCAGACCGACCGGCAGGCGCAGGAACGCTTTGCGCAGCTGTCGGAGCGCGAACGCGAAGTGCTGGGCCTGATCGTCGCCGGCCTGACCAACAAGGAAATCGGCCGGGCGCTGGATGTGTCGCCGCGCACCGTGGAAACCCACCGCGCCAACCTGTTTGCCAAGCTGGAAGCCGAGTCACTGGCGCAGCTGATCCGGCAGTATGCGACGCTGGCAGACGAAGCCGACGGTCGATAGGTATTCACCGAAAGCCAGTCCAAGCCGCGGAACCGGCTTCGCCGGGCCGCAGGCGGGCGGCCCCCTCGGGGGGCAGGGAGTTACGCGAAGCGAAGGACCGTGGGGGCAGTATTTCTACGGAGCCTGGCGCGTAACCCTACGAATGGGCAAAACAGCGGCCATTTCTTAAAGTTCTCCCACGGTTGATCGAACCGCCTTGAACGGTTTTTGAACCGTTTCCAACAACTACTTTCTGGAGAACACCATGCGCAACATCATCAAGGCTTCCGCTCTGGCCCTGTCCCTCGCGGCCACCGCGGCCGGCGCCCAGGCCGTACGGACCGAAAAAAACATGTCCCTCGAGTTGGCCACCCAGATTGCCGCCGCCAGCGTGGCCGCCTGCGCTGCCAACGGTTATGCGGTTGCCGCCACGGTGGTGGATCGCGCGGGCACCGTGCGCGCCGTCCAGCGCGCCGACAATGCCGGCCCGCACACGCTGGGCGCCAGCCTGCAAAAGGCGTTCACCTCGGCCTCGGCCAAAAACAACACCCAGGCCATGATGGAGGTTTCGCAAAAGAACCCCGGCGCGGCCAATCTCGGTGACATCCCCGGCTTCCTGCTGCTGGGCGGCGGCGTGCCGGTCAAGGTCGGCAATGAAGTCATAGGCGCCGTCGGCATCGGTGGTGCGCCCGCCGGCAACCTCGACGAACAGTGCGCCGTGGCCGCGCTGGACAAGGTCAAGGACCTGCTGAAATAAGCACCGGAGCGCCAGCATGAACCGACGCCCTGCCGGACTGCTCCTGAACGCCCTGGCGCTGGCCGCTGCCTGCGGGCTCGGCGCCCTGGCGAGCGCGCCTGCGGCGGCTCAGGTGGCCCCGAGCGCCACCGAAGTCGCGCACTACAGGGGCCTGCACGCCGCCGCCCACCAGGGCGATGTGGCCCGCATTGACAAGCTTGCCTCGGCCAAAGCCGATCTCGATGCCCGGGATGGCAATGGCCGCACACCGCTGCACGTCGCCACCTTTGCGAGGCAGCAGGGCGCGATTCGCGCGCTCGTCAAGGCAGGCGCCCACATTAACCTGCTGGACCACGACGTCTACGATGGCGTGACGATTGCCTCGGTCGCCGATGACGAGGAAACGCTGCGCGTGCTGCTGGCCCTGGGCGCCAGCGCGAAGCAGGTGACCAGCCGTTATGACGGCACCGCACTGATCGCCGCCGCCCATCTGGGGCATGACGGGGTGGTCCGGCAGCTGATTGCCGCCGGCGCGCCGCTGGACCATGTGAACAACCTGCACTGGACGGCCGTGATCGAATCCATCGTGCTGGGCAATGGCGGCGCCCGCCACCAGGCCACGCTAAAGGCTTTGATAGACGCCGGGGCCAACCTGCAGCTGACGGACCGGCAGGGCAACACGCCCTTGCAGCTGGCCCGGTCGCGCGACTACGGCGAGATGGTGAAGATGCTGGAAAAGGCTGGCGCGAAGTAGTCGAGTCGGAATGCGAAGGCCTACTGCGCGGCGCGTCCCTTGCCCTTGCCATTCAGGCCAGCGTCACCCGCGCAAACTTGCGCTTGCCCACCTGCAGCACATAGGTTCCGGCGCCCAGCTTCAGGGCCTTGTCACTGACCACGCTGGAGTCCACACGCACGCCGCCGCCGTCAATCAGGCGGTTGGCCTCGCTGCCGGAAGGCGCCAGGCCGGCGGCCTTGAGCAGGGCGCCAATGCCCAGGGGCGCGCCTGACAGCGACACCTCGGGGATCTCGTCGGGGATGCCGCCCTTGCTGCGGTTGATGAAATCCTGCTCGGCCGCATCGGCGGCTGCCGCGCTGTGGAAGCGGGCGGTGATTTCCTTGGCCAGTGCCACCTTGGCGTCCTTGGGGTTGCGGCCGGCTTCGACCTCGGCCCTGAGCGCCGCAATTTCGGCTTCGCTCCTGAACGACAGCAGGGTGTACCAGCGCCACATCAGCACATCGGAAATGCTCAGCACCTTGGCAAACATGGTGTTGGGATCTTCAGAAATACCGATGTAGTTGTTCTTGCTCTTGGACATCTTCTCGATGCCATCGAGCCCCTCGAGCAGCGGCATGGTCAGGACGCACTGGGGCTCCTGGCCATACTCGACCTGCAGGTGGCGGCCCATCAGCAGGTTGAACTTCTGGTCGGTGCCGCCGAGTTCCAGGTCGGACTTGAGCGCCACCGAGTCATAGCCCTGCATCAGCGGGTATAAAAACTCGTGAACGCTGATCGACTGGCCGCCCTTGAAGCGGTCGTGGAAATCGTTGCGCTCCATCATGCGGGCCACGGTGTAGCGCGAGGCCAGCTGGACCATGCCGCGGGCACCCAGTGGGTCGCTCCATTCGCTGTTGTAGCGAATTTCGGTCCTGGCCGGGTCCAGCACCAGGCTGGCCTGCCGGTAGTAAGTCTGGGCGTTGACCTCGATCTGCTCGCGGGTCAGCGGCGGCCGGGTGCTGTTGCGGCCTGAGGGGTCGCCGATCATGGTGGTGAAGTCGCCAATCAGGAAAATCACCGAGTGGCCCAAATCCTGGAGCTGCCGCATTTTGTTCAAAACCACCGTATGTCCGACATGAATGTCAGGTGCGGTCGGGTCCAGCCCCAGTTTGATGCGCAGCGGCACGCCGGTAGCCTCGCTGCGGACCAGTTTTTTGACCCATTCGTCCTGTGGAATCAGTTCTTCGCATCCGCGCAGGGAAACGGCCAGGGCCGTCCTGACACCGTCAGACAGGGGGAGATTTGTAACAAGTTCTTGATTCATAAGGGGTTTTCACATGCGGGGGCTTTATCCGACAGATATAATTCGTGCTCTCCTGCATCAAGCCGCCATTTTAGTTGGCCCGCAATTTGCTGATCAGGATCAGAAACGTTTTAAGTCCGGTGACGCCGGACCCTCACATCAGCAGTGCGGGCCCGTCACCGATCACCTTATATCGCAGTCAGGCGCACCAACCTCGGGTTATGGCGCCTTGGGTGCACTTTAGTTGGGAATTTTCGTTTTGCGCCTGCCCGCCCCCTCCCATATCCTGACATCCCTCGCGAACAGCCTTCGCCGCCACCCCAAACGAGTCACCGGCAGCCTTGCCGTGTTGCTGCTCGGCACCGGGGTGACCGCGTTCGGTGTCGCGCCCCTGGCACCCGATGCCGCCGATTTGCCGGTTTACCAGGTGCTGGAGGCGGTGCAACCCCTGCCTACGCAAGCCCAGACCGACGCGCTGGGCGACTTCCGCTTCAACCTTTTTCGCACCGAAGGCACGCGCAGCAGCGACACCGCCGACACCCTGCTCAAGCGCCTGGGCATCAATGACCCAGCCGCGGCAGCCTTTTTGCGCAGCGACGCCAACGCCCAGGTGATCCTGGCAGGCCGCACCGGCAAAAATGTAACGGCCGAAGCCAGCGACAGCCAGCAACTGCAGAAGCTCAGCATGCGCTGGCCCACCGACGACGAGACGATGTTCAAGCGGATCGTGATCGAACGCACCCCCACCGGCTTCAGCTCCCGCATAGAAACCGCGCCCTACACCAGTTCGGCACGGCTGGCCAGCGGCAGCATCCACACCTCGCTGTTTGCCGCCACCGACGAAGCCCACATTCCCGACGGCGTGGCCGTGCAGATGGCCGAGATTTTCTCGGGCGACATCGATTTCCGCCGCGCGCTGCGCAAGGGCGACCGCTTCAACGTGGTCTACGAAACCCTGGAAGCCGACGGCGAGGCGCTTCGCACCGGCCGCGTGCTGTCGGCCGAGTTTGTCAACGCCGGCAAGGCCTACCAGGCCATGTGGTTCCAGCCCCCGGGTCAAAATGCCGCGGGCGCACCAAACAAGGGCGGCTATTACACGCTGGACGGCCAGAGCCTGCGCCGCGCCTACCTGAGCTCCCCGGTGGAATTTTCCCGCATCAGCAGCGGCTTTTCCATGCGCTTTCACCCCATCCTGCAGAAATGGCGCGCGCACCTGGGCACCGACTTTGCCGCCACCACGGGCACGCCCGCACGAACCGTGGGCGACGGGGTGGTGGAGTTTGCCGGCGTACAGAACGGCTACGGCAACGTGGTTTTCATCCGGCACCGCAACAACCACGAAACCGTGTACGCGCACCTGAGCAAGATCTCGGTACAGCGCGGCCAGAGCGTCAGCCAGGGCCAGACCATTGGCCTGGTCGGCTCAACCGGCTGGGCCACCGGCCCGCACCTGCACTTCGAGTTCCGCGTCAACGGCGCCCAGCAGGACCCGATGACGATTGCCAAGCAGAGCGAAACCATCCCCGTCTCCACCGCGGCCCTGCCGGCGTTCAGGCAGCTGGCAGACGGCGTCAGAAACCAGCTTCTTGCTGCTGCCACCATTTCGCAGACTCGCGCGGAATAAAGGCCCCCACGCTTTTCACTGCGTGTAATGCGCTGCCCCCCGAGGGGGCCGCTGCGCCTGCGGCCCGGCCAAGCCGGTTCCGCGGCCCCTGCTGGGCTGGAGAGCTACCACTTCTAAGACCCCCATGCTTGCTCACTTCGTGTAGCTCTCCATCCCCGAAATGGCTAATTTTTCTCGGGCCGGTTTGCGAAAATTTGGGGCCGAGGCTCAAATGACCTGCAAGTAACGCTACCCCGCTCGCTCCCTGCGGCAAAATAGCCGCATGCTGGACTACTACATTGGCCTGATGTCGGGCACCTCACTTGACGGCGCGGACGGGGTGCTGGTGGACTTCTCCGGCGACCAACCGCGCGTCGTGGCGGCGGTCACCGAGCCCTTTGCCGACAGCTTCCGGGCGGAATTGCTGGCGCTGAACACACCCACCCACAATGAACTGCACCGTGCGGCGCTCGCGGCAAACCAGCTGGCCGCGCTCTACGCCAGGGTGGTCAAGACCCTGTTGATCGAGGCCGGCGCACAAGGCATCGCGCCCGTGCACATTGGCGCCATTGGTGCGCATGGACAGACCGTCAGGCACCAGCCGCAGAGAACGTCGCTGGATGCCGAGGGGGCGGGCTACACGCTCCAGCTCAACAACCCGGCCCTGCTGGCCGAGCTCACCGGGCTGGACGTGGTGGCGGACTTTCGCAGCCGCGACGTGGCCGCCGGTGGCCAGGGAGCGCCGCTGGTTCCCGCCTTTCACCAGCGTATTTTTGGCAGGGCGGACAGCACCGTCACCGTACTGAACATCGGTGGCATCTCCAACCTCAGCGTGCTACCCCGCGACTGCGAGGCACCTGTGCTGGGCTTTGACTGCGGGCCGGGCAATGCGCTGATCGATGCGTGGTGCCTGCAGCACACCGGTCAGCCGTTTGACGACGGTGGCGCCTGGGCGGCCAGCGGCAAACTGCTCTCCGGGCTGCTGGCCAGCCTGCTGGACGAACCCTATTTTGGGCAGGCTCCTCCCAAAAGCACGGGCAGAGACCTTTTCAGCCTGGCGTGGCTGGCGGAAAAACTGCGGCCATTCGCCGCAGAACGCCCCGAAGACATCCAGAACACCTTGACCGAATTCACGGCCAGCGCCTGTATCGCCGGTGTGACCAGCTACGGGAAAGACAGCAAGGAGCTGATTGTGTGCGGCGGCGGCGCTTTCAACCGTCACCTCATGCAGCGCCTGCAGGCCGGCTTGCCGTCCCTGAACGTGAGCTCCTCGGCGGCCCATGGCCTGCCGCCCCTGCAGGTCGAGGCAGCCGCTTTTGCCTGGCTGGCCCGCCAGGCCGTCGAAAGGCAGCCCGGCAACCTCGCCAGCGCGACAGGCGCCGCAGGCCCGCGGGTGCTGGGCGCCGTCTACCCGGCCTGAACTCCACACGGCACACGCAATGGGTCAGGGCGAGGCCATCGCCGTCGCCGTCGCCGGAGATTGCACAAAAGCAAAAAGCCGCCCGAAGGCGGCTTTTTTTAATCTCAATATGTGAGGAGAGCGGACGGCTCAGGCGGAAAAACTGGAACCGCAACCACAGGTGCTGGTCGCGTTCGGGTTCTTGATCACGAACTGCGCGCCTTCAAGGTCGTCCTTGTAGTCGATTTCGGCGCCGACCAGGTACTGGTAGCTCATGGCGTCGATCAGCAGCGACACGCCATTTTTGGTCATGGTGGTGTCGTCTTCGTTGGTGATCTCATCAAAGGTGAAACCGTACTGAAAACCGGAACAGCCCCCACCCTGCACAAATACGCGCAATTTCAGGTCTGGATTGCCCTCTTCGGCGATCAGCTCGGCGACCTTGGCGGCCGCGCTGTCGGTAAAGACAAAGGGGGCGGGCATCTCGGTCTGGATATTTTCAGCAACTGCGCTCATGGAAACTCCGTAATTCTGGTCTCAACAAACAAATAGTACAGCAAATCGATCAACCATAGGACTCATACGTCTAAGCAGGAGCCTCGGGACAGCGCACCACCCAGGCATCAATTAGTTAGCGCTCACCGCCGGGATTGAGGGGGAGTTACTGGCGGCCAGCTTCAAGGGTGATTTTTCTTCCAGCTGCTGGAGCGTTGTGGGCCGCAATTGTCCAAAAATGACGGCGCCCTGGTGCATTTCAAGTGCCTTGTAGGACACACTTCCTTCAATTTTGGCCTTGGGCTGGAGTTCCAGCAATTCGCAGGCATGAACGGGCCCCACCACGCGGCCATTGATGATCACGTGGTCGGCCTGGACCAGCCCGGTCACCACGGCCGACTCGCTGATCACCAGAATACTGGGGCTGCCTTCATTGGCACGAATGTCGCCAATCACTTCGCCATCGATCCGCAGGCCGTCGGTGAACTTGAGGCTGCCTTCAATGCAGCTGCCCTGGGCAATCAGGCTTCTGATGGGGGGCTGTTTCTTTTTACCGAACATATAGCTTCCTGGAGGCGGGGGCGGGATGGTGGGCGGGGTGTGGACAGAGCGGGAGGTTAGAGCTTGAAGGTCTGAACCGAGCGGACTGTCGTGCCTTCAAGCACTTTGGCGGTCACTGTTTTTACCACGGCCTGGGGGGGCAAGTCGAGGACGCCCTCCACGCGGCGGTACTGTTTGAACTGTAAAGCCTGCGGGCCACCAGGCAAGGCCATGGTCCAGGGCTTTCCGGCCTGTGTGCCGTTCACTGTCAGGTCGAGCCTGCCATTGAAAACCGGGGCATTCTTGATCGGCTGAATGACCAGCACCTGCCATTTGAGCTGGGTCTCCGACAACACCTCGGCCTGCAGGCTGCGCAGCGAGGCCACTTCGGCGCCGCCCGAAGGCAACAGCTTCTCGAAAAACCCGAGGTCATCGCGCAGCGCCCGGTTGTCCGATTCCAGCTGGCGGATCTGGCTCATCATTTTCTCCTGCAGCGCCTTCTCGGCCGTCAACAGGCTGCCGGAAGTGTTGGCAACCGACTGCGCCTTGTCGCGGTCCGAGCGCAGGCTGGCGACTTCCTGCCGCAGCAGGCTCAGCTCCTGCTTGGCGTTGGTGTCCAGCCCCGCAATACTCTTGCCAAACTCAAAGGCCCACAAGGCGATGGCGGCGGAAAATCCCAGCATCAGGGCGCCGGCGATCCAGCGCAGGGGCCATGGAAGCGAGCTGCGGATGGCCATGCGCGGCGAACTGATGGTCAGGCGACGGCGAAACAGGCGGAATTTCAAAGGGCAGGTCCAGCGTTTTGGGTTCGGGAGGCTGCATTGTGCACGCAGACAGGGCCCGGCCCGGCCTCTGTGCGGAAGGCAACGTAAGGGATTGCATCAAAGGGTTGCAAGGAGTTGCAAGGGGTTTGCCAAAGGGGCCCCACAGCCCCGGAAACCCATGAGAAGACCCATGAAAAAGCCCATGAAAAAAGCCGCCAGGCGAACCATGGCGGCTTTTTTCGGGCAGGGAAAGCGGATTAACGCTTGCTGAACTGCTTGCGGCGGCGAGCCGAACGGAAACCGACCTTTTTACGCTCGACTTCACGTGCATCACGCGTGACAAACCCAGCCTGGCTCAGGGCCGGCTTGAGTGTTGCGTCATAGTCAATCAGCGCACGGGTAATGCCGTGGCGGACTGCGCCGGCCTGGCCGGACTCACCACCGCCGTGGACGTTGACCATGATGTCAAACGTCTCGACGTGGTTCGTCAGAAACAGGGGCTGGCGGCAGATCATGATCGAGGTTTCACGACCGAAGAACACCTGGATGTCACGGTCATTGATCGTGATCTTGCCGGTGCCTTTTTTGATAAACACGCGGGCGACGCTGGATTTGCGACGGCCGGTGCCATTGTTCCATTCACCAATCATCAATGGCTCCTTAGATGTCCAGCACTTTAGGCTGTTGGGCGGTATGCGGGTGCTCTGCACCACCGTACACCTTGAGTTTCTTGATCATGGCGTAGCCGAGCGGGCCCTTGGGCAGCATGCCCTTGACGGCTTTTTCCAAAGCGCGGCCGGGGTGCTTGGCTTGCATGTCGCGGAAATTGGTGGCAGTGATGCCGCCTGGATAACCGGAATGGCGATAGTAAATCTTGTCAGTCGACTTGGCGCCGGTGACGCGCAGCTGGGCTGCGTTGATGATGACGATGAAGTCACCGGTATCGACGTGAGGCGTATAAATGGCCTTGTGTTTGCCGCGCAAACGGAGAGCAACTTCGCTGGCTACTCGTCCGAGGACCTTGTCGGTCGCGTCAATCACAAACCACTCGTGCGTCACGTCAGCGGGTTTGGCGCTGAACGTTTTCATGAGTTTTCTCTTTTCGAGTTGGTTTGGCGGGTTCTTTTCCACGGTCGGTGTTCTTCTGATGAGAACCTCTTAGGTGGTCATTTGCGCGAAATTCTGAAGGAGGCAGGCCTCCCATGAAGCATCACGCAACTCTGCCGCGGAACCACGTGTGCGCTGCAGAGCCTTGGATTATATGAAAAATCAAGGGCTTACGTCAATCCACCCTCGCATTTGGCCCGCGAGAAGGTAGGATAGACCCATGTTTTCCTATCGCCACGCCTTTCACGCAGGCAACCACGCCGACGTGCTCAAGCACACCACGCTGATCGCGTTGATGAAGTACTTGACCCAGAAAGACACGGCGCTGACCGTGATTGACACCCATGCCGGCGCCGGTCTGTACCGGCTCGACGGTGACTACACCGAGACCAGCGGGGAGGCCCAGGAAGGCATTTTCAAGCTTCTTTCGGGTGAAAACCCGCCTTCCACCAAAGCGCAACCTGGCTCGCCAGCCACAAAAAAAGCAGCACCAGCCAAGCCGTCGGCCGAACACCCGCAACCCGCCGCTGCAGCCAAAACCACCGCCACGGGCGCCTGGGCGCCCGCCCTGCACGACTACCTGGAGCTGCTGCGCGGCCTGAATCCCCAGTTTGCCCAGACCGGCGATCCGGCCCACCTGAAAATTTACCCCGGCTCCCCGTTTATCGAACAGCAATTCCTGAGCGGGCGCGACAAGCTCAAGCTGTTTGAGCTGCATCCCACCGATTACAAGTCGCTGGCCGGCAACATCGAGCAGCTGGGCGTCGGCCGGCAGGTGGCCGTGGCCCGCGAAGACGGTTTCGAAGCCCTGAAAACCTTTTTGCCGCCACCGGCACGGCGCGCCATGGTGCTGTGCGACCCCAGCTATGAGATGAAAAGCGATTACGCGCGCGTGAGCGCCTGCATGGCCGATGCGGTCAAGCGCTTCGCCACGGGTACCTATGTGGTCTGGTACCCCATCATCCCGCGACCCGAAGCGCACGATTTGCCGCGAAAGCTCAAGACGCTGGCGGTCAAGGCCGGGCGAAGCTGGCTGAACGCCACGTTGACGGTGAAATCGAGCAAATTGACCACCGGTACCGAGGGAGAAGTCATACGACCGGGCTTGCCCGCCAGCGGCATGTTTGTGATCAACCCGCCGCATACGCTCAAGGCGGAACTGCAAGCCGCCCTGCCCCAGATGGTGGCGCTGCTCAGGCAGGACCGCAACGCCGGCTTCACGCTGGACCACGGCGGCTGAGCTGACCGCAATACGCAATAGAGCAGAGGCAGCGAAGCGCCGGCTATTGCCAGCTACTGCAACGGCTTGTCAGGCGGGATTTTTCCCTGCACCGCCCAGGCCCGCGCAGTCAGGGTGATTGAACCGTCGGCGGCCGCAACAAGCCGCGCCTTTAATGTGTCGCGTATGCGAACACGGGTGCCAGCGTCCAGGCCCGCGAGGTAAGTGGGCGCGGCGCCCTGTTTCCCCAAAAAGGGAGTCCAGTAGTCGTCGAAGTCCCGAAAAACTGTGGCGACATCAATGGCGCGCACGGACACCGAATTCAGGCCGGCCTCGCGAAACAGCATCTCCAGGGGTTCAGGCTGGCAGAGTGGGAAGCGCTGGGCCTGATCGACGCTGGAGTCCTGCGGATTGATCTGCATCGCCACATCCCAAAAGTGCCGCATCATCTGCATGCCACCGCGATAGTCCCAGACATAGGCCGCTACCGCGCCTCCGGGGCGCGTCACCCGCACCATCTCGGCGGCCATGGCCTTCGGGTCTGTCACGAAGTTCAGCACGAGCCCCGAAACAGTGGCGTCGCAGGACTGAGCCGGCCAGGTGAGCGCCAGGGCATCGCCAAGGTCAAACTGCACCCTCGGGTCCTTGACCCGCTCGCGTGCGGCGCGAATAAAGCCCTCGGCGCGATCCACGGCCAGGACCTCGACCGGATCATGGCCTTCGAGGATGCATTCCGAAAGAGCGCCCGTCCCACAGCCCACGTCGCCCCACGTCAGGCCGGGTTCAACATTCAGCCATCCGAGAAACTCTCTCGCCACCGGGCGGCTCCAGCGTCCGACCCACTGTTCATAGGCATTGCCGGCACCCCATGTTTCCTTCGTGTTCTCAGCCATGTCGGCTCCCTCCTGCGCTCAATACTTCAGCGCCGTGCTCTTGCCCCAGAACACACGGTAGGCAAACACCGTGTAGCCGATGATCAACGGCAACACCACGCCGGCGCCCAGCAGGATCACGCCCATGGCCTCGGGCGCCGCGGCCGCCTGCCAGATATGCAGCTGGTCAATCACCAGCCACGGAAACAGGCTGTAGGCCAGCCCGTAAAACGCTAGCAGGAACACGCCCACCGTGGCGCCAAACGGCACCCAGGCGCCGTATTCGTTGCGCTGGGCAAGCCGCACCGGCAGCCGCTGCAGGCTGCGAAAAATCACCCCAAACAGCACGGCGGTGGCCGCAGGAATGGGCAACAGCAGCACGATGTTCGGAAACGAAAACCACTTGGCAAAAATGCTCGGGCTGACCAGCGGTGTTGCAATCGAGATGGCGGCAATGCCGGCCACGGTGAACAGCAGGCTGCGGCGCGCCCAGCGCACAGCCTGCAGCTGCAGGTCACCCTCCGACTTGATGATGAGCCAGCCCGCGCCCAGCAGGCAATAGGCCGCCACCAGGGCCAGCCCGATCACCGCATTGAAGGCGATGGCCCAGCCGGTGGCGGCAAAGCCGGTGATCAGCGAGCCCAGCATGTAGCCCTGCGACCAGCTGGCCAGCAGCGAGCCGGTGTAAAACACGCGGTTCCACAGCGGCTTGTGGGACGCGTGCGCCTTCACGCGAAAGTCGAAGGCCACGCCGCGCAGCGTGAGCCCGATCAGCATCATCGCTACCGGCAGATACAGGGCGCCCAGAATCACGCCGTGCGCCAGCGGGAACACCGTGAGCAAAATGCCGACGCCCAGCACCAGCCAGGTTTCATTGGCATCCCAGAAGGGGCCGATGCTGGCGATCATGGTGTCCTTGTCGTCGTCGCTGGCACGGCGCATAAGCACGCCCACGCCCAGGTCGTAGCCGTCCAGCACCACATAGGCCAGCATGGCCAGGCCCATCACCACCAGAAAAACAATCGGCATCCAACCGGCGGCCTGCGTCAGGTCAGGGGCAAGATCAAGCATTTGCGGCTCCTTCTTTTTTTTCCGGGTAGCTCACGGGATTGAGGGTGTCTTCCATGCCGGCGCCAGACGGTCGGTCGGCATGGGTCTTGTGGCGCGCCAGGTAAAACACCACCGAGATATAGGCCGCGATCAGCGCGGCATAGAGCGTGAGGTAAAGCGACAGGGTGAAGGCGATCCGGGGCGCCGGCACCTTGGACGCGGCATCGGCCGCCGTCAGCACACCCGTGACCAGCCAGGGCTGCCGGCCGATCTCGGTGACATACCAGCCGGCCACCAACGCCACCCAGCCGGCAAAGGTCATGGCGACCAGCACCCGTGCATGCCAGGGGGTCAGGGTGCGCGCCGGGTCTTTCTTCCACGGCGCAAGCTGGTAGACAGTCGCCCAGCTCACGGCCAGCATCAGCATGCCCACACCCACCATGATGCGGAACGCCCAGAACACCGGCGCCACCGGCGGATGCTTGCCCTCGAACTGGTCCAGTCCCTTGACTTCGCCGTCCAGTGAATGCGTCAGGTACAGCGAGGCCAGCTTCGGAATGGCAATTTCATAACGGTTTTCCCGGGCTTGGGCATCAGGCAGGGCAAACAGCACCGCAGCCACGCCCCGCTCCGTCTTCCAGATGCCTTCCATCGCGGCGAGTTTGGCAGGCTGGTGTTCCAGCGTGTTCAGGCCGTGAAAGTCGCCCGCCACAATCTGCAGCGGAATCAGGATGGCGGCGAGGTACACGCCGGTCTTCAGGCTGGCCATGACCTCGGCGCCGCGCTCGTTGCGCAGCCAGCGGTAGGCAGAAATACCCGCCACCAGAAACGACACCGTCAGCCCGGAGGCCAGCAGCATGTGTGTGAGGCGGTACGGAAAGGACGGGTTGAAAATCACCTGCAGCCAGCTTGTCACATGCGCCTGCCCGTTGATCATTTCAAAGCCGGCCGGCGTCTGCATCCACGAGTTGAGCGCCAGGATCCAGAACGCCGACAGCGTGGTGCCGCCGGCCACCAGCAGCGTGGCGATGGTGTGCATGGTTTCGCTGACGCGCTCACGCGCAAACAGCATCACCCCCAGCATGGTGGCCTCCAGGAAGAAAGCCGTGAGCACTTCATAGGCCAGCAGCGGCCCGGCGATGTTGCCGACTTTTTGCATGTAGCCGGGCCAGTTGGTGCCGAACTGAAAGCTCATGGTGATGCCGCTCACCACGCCCAGCGCAAACGTCAGCGCAAAAATCTTCACCCAGAACTGGTAGGCATCCATCCAGTACTGGTCCTGCGTCTTGACGAAGCGCAGCTTGAAGTACAGCAATACCCAGCCCAGCGAAATGCTGATGGTGGGAAACAGGATGTGGAAGGTGATGTTGGCCGCAAACTGGATCCGGGCCAAAAGAAATGCGTCAAGTCCATCCATCGTCAACTCCTGTTTTTATCGGCAAGGTTGGCAGGCTGCACCGCTCCCGGCGGGCCGTCAGACTTCGCCGCCACTGTGCTTGATGCCGCCCGGCCTGTCAAACCGGCCTTGACGGTGCTGGCCACCTTGTCTTTCACCTGCAGCAGCTTCTGCACCTTGGCGCCCATCTTCATCAGGCTTATCAGCGTCGCCGAATCCATCTTCTGCACATCGGCCAGCCAGCCCGTCATGAGCTCAATCAAGTCGTGCATCTGCTTCATGCGCGCCTGGGCATGGATGTCGTCCTGGTTCGCCGGCTGCTCCATCAGCGCATCGCGCAGCATCGACAGCGTCGGGTCAATCTCGCGCTTGCGCCGTTCCTCGGCCAGGGTGCGGAAGATCGCCCAGACATCTTCAGGCGCACTGAAATATTCGCGCCTGTCATTGGGCAAGTGCTGCAACCGCACCAGGTTCCACGACTGCAGCTCCTTCAGCCCCATGCTCACGTTGGAGCGCGAAAACGCCAGCGCCTCGCCAATTTCATCGGCATTCAGGGCGCGGGGCGACACGTAAAGGAGTGCATATATCTGCCCCACGGTGCGGTTGATGCCCCAACGGCTGCCCATTTCACCGAAATGCAGGACAAAACGCTGGGTCAGGGGGGCAAGGTTCATGCGTGGACTTATTGAATTTTCAGGAATTACTGAAATTATAGTAAGTCCGGGATTTTCCTGCTCTGAGGTGTTTTATGCACCGAGTTATTGCTCTCCGGAGGCTTTGCCAGCTACGGCGCTGGCGTCATTTGTCATCCAAATGGAGGATGTGCCGTGGGCTGATGCCCATCTACACTCGGGCATCTGCCGATGCTTCTCAGTCAATTTATCTAGATGGGAATCGGCCTTGAAGGCAGAAAATACATTTGAAAACAATGACTTAACTTTGCGTGGTGCCACTACAAGGGCTTCCCCCATGTATAAGCTCAATCTCCCACGTATTTCTGAACGCATCAGGGGCTTTACGCCTCCCGAAGACGGCGTCATGTTCGTTTTCGATTACGACGAAGTTTTCCGTATCACCCTCGGAGACCCACCTTCCGTTGAGACCCTTCGCGACAACCCCTATGAATTCGAGAGCAATCACCCCGAGCACTTTGGCGTCTCGGACAAAGAACCAATTCTCGAATCAGGTTCTTTCAAGCTGTCTTATCAGTTTGATTCGCGCTCCAATTTTCAGAACATCACTGTCGAATCACCCGAAAAGGCTGAGTCCATTCAGTTCAGAACGTTGTCTGGCGACTGGTTCATCGCAACATTTTCGCCGTGCCAAAAGTACTTGTTAATTGCCGAACCGTATCTCCTCGAGGTCTATTCGTTGCAATGAGCGCCCGCCTAACACCACGTATATGGACGCCCCCTCAACGGGCGACCGGGACCGCCGGCCATGCACCTGAGCCCGGCAAGGGCCAGCAGCCTGCCATTTTTTGCCTGTACAGGGGCTAGTTGGCCGCAGCTGCACCCGCCGGCGCCGTGCCGTACTTCGGTGTGCCGCTGGTGCCGACCATCAAGTGGTTGACCACGCCCATGACATCGTCCACCAGCATCACGGCACGCTCCATCGCCAGGGCCTGCTCTTGTGACTGCACGCAACCCATCAAGGTCACCAGCCGCCGTTCACCCAGCACCCAGACGCTGGTGTCGCCGAATCGGCCGTCCTGCTGGAGATAGATCGCCACCCTTGGAATGATCTCCTTGTCGTAAAGATAGGAGTTGGGCAAACGGCAGCGCCCGGATCGAAAGCAGCTGCCGCCATGCTGGGCGCGCACGTGCGCCTCCGCGCGGAGTTGCTCTTGCGTGAAGGACGGCCCAGCAGGCACGGGGCAAGCCGCCATGGCTGAGCTCACCCGCAGGAAAGGGTCATCAAAGTAGTTTTGCCGGTCTTGCGCGATGGCGGGCATCAAGAATGCCAACCCGCCCATGAGCAGCCAGTTGCTCAGCCTTAGTTTCAGCCTCATCCTGATCTCCCTGGGCCGGCGACGCAGCCTCCCGCGCTTATTTTCAGATGAAATCGGGCGGCGACAAAATTCTGCGGGTGCCAGTCGCGGCCGCACGAACGCCGGTGCCCCGAGCGCGGGAATGCTCAGGGCGTGGGCTTGGGCGCACCGACCAATTCAGCCAGCTGGTCCGTGCATTGGCCCCAGCCCTCGTGAAAACCCATTTTCTCGTGCGCCTCGCGGTCGGCAACGCTCCAGTGCATGACCCGGGCGGTGTATCGGGTCCCAGGACCGTTGGGACCAGCCTCCTCTTCAAAGGTCAGCACCACCGTCATGAAGGGCTTGTCGGATGGCGTCCATGCCTCGGTGTAGGCATCGGTGAAAACCAGCCGCTCGTTGGGGACCACCTCAAGGTAGACGCCGCGATTGGGAAAGTCCGTGCCATCGGGGCCGCGCATGACAACCAGGTTGGCGCCGCCGGGACGCACGTCGAGCTCCGCGCGCGGCGTGCTCCAGGGTTTGGGCGCAAACCATTGCGTCAGGAGTTCGGGCGTGGTCCAGGCTTTGAAGATCTTTTCACGCGGAGCCTCGATATGGCGGGTCAGTACAAGCTCGCGGTCGGCAGTAGTGGCAGTAGTGGCGGCGGTGCTGTGTGAAGTGGTGGTCATGCGATTCTCCTGGGCTGGTTGGTATTTAGCACGGCCAAACACGGCCGGCAATACCTTTGCAGGCCCTTTGAAGGCCGCTTACCTGTACGACGAAGCAGACACGGCTTTCTCGACACCCAGGAGTTCAACTAACGATAACAATTTGCATCGTGTGTCCGGAACACCCACCGCACAAGGCCAGCCCGAACCAGTCTTGAACACCTTTCTCAGGTTAGGCTTCTTTCTGATTTCCTGCGACATACGCCAGCAACAAAAAGCCGCCCGCCATCGCGGTGTTCTTGAGGAAACTCAAAAGCTGTGCGTTGAACTGCGGCGGTTCAGCGGCCCAAAAGGCGTGCGCTATCAATGCCGACGCCAGGGTGAAGGCGCCCATGACGCCAGCTGCAAGCCGCAGCCGCCAACCCAGCACAAGCGCGATACCGCCACCGATCTCTAGCGCAACCGTCAATGCCAGGGCGATTTCGGGCAGCGGAATGCCGAGCTTGTTGAAGTAGCCCACGGTGGCGCCCCACGCCAGCAGCTTTCTCATGCCGGCCACCAGGAAGATGAGGGCCATCAACGCGCGCGCTGCAAACAATATGTTGCGATTTTGAGTGGTCATTTTTGTCTCCGGATGAAAGGAAGGACCTGGCCCGGGCTCAGTCGAGAGAGATTCTGGCGCGCTTGACGATTTCAGCGAAGCGGAGCTTGTCGGCTTCAGCGGCCTTCGTCACGTCTGAAGGTAGCGCAATCCAGGGCTCAAAACCGAAATTCGCCAGCCTGTCCTTGATGTCGGCATCCGCCAGTGCCTTGGCCACCCCGGACTGGATCCGGTCAATCACCGGCTTGGGCGTTCCTTTCGGGGCATACATCGCCACCCAGGTCGGCAACTCGAAACCGGCCGGGCCACCGGATTCAGCCACCGTCGGCACATCGGTATAACCTGCCATGCGGTTGTGCCCCGCATAAGCCAGCAGCCTGACCTTCTTTGCCTTGTACAGGGGGCCGACAGTCGCGGCGGTACCAAAAGCCCAGTCCACCTCGCCGGTTGCCACGGCGGTGTAAAGCTGGGGGAATTCCTTGAAGGGCACGTGCGTCATCTTCGCGCCGGTTGAATGCTCAAACATGGCGGTGCCGACATGGGCCACGCTGCCTATGCCCCAGCTTCCGTAGGTCAGGTGCCCGTCTTTGGCTTTCGCTGCGGCGATCAGTTCCGTCACGTTTTTCCACGGGGCGTTGGCGCCGACGACGATGAAGAAGTTTGTCTTGTACAGCGGCGCCACCGGTTCAAAATCCTTGGCCGGGTCAAACGGCAGCTGCTTGTAGAGGTGCGGCTGCAGCGTCATGTGCGTGGAATCCACGGCCATGAGCGTGTAGCCGTCCGGCTGCGCACGCTTGGTCTCGCCGATCGCCAGCCAGCCGTTGGCGCCGGGCTTGTTGTCCACCACCAGTTGCTGGCCCCAGTCGCGCGTGAGCTTTTCACCGACGCTGCGCATCACCGAGTCCGGGCCGCTGCCGGCGGAATACGGCAGGATGGCGCGTACCGGCTTGACCGGAAAGGTCTGTGCCGCCGCCGGCAGCAGGGCGCAAGCCAGCAGCACGGCGGCCGCGCCTGTCAATGATTTGATTTGCAGGAATTTCATGGTGTTGTCTCCGTGGGTCTCGTGGTGGGGGCGTGATCGGG
Organism: Polaromonas sp. P4_F9; assembly: GCF_056401235.1. Taxonomy (NCBI): domain Bacteria; kingdom Pseudomonadati; phylum Pseudomonadota; class Betaproteobacteria; order Burkholderiales; family Comamonadaceae; genus Polaromonas; species Polaromonas sp. P4_F9. Next base: position 117,697 of record NZ_JBFUJT010000005.1, read on the forward strand.
TGGCGGGGAAATGACTTCAAAGGACTTCAAAGGGCTTCAAAGGCCGCGGTGAAGTGCGGGTCGCGCTGCTTCAGGTCGTCGTGGCTCACCTGGCCGGTGCGCCGCATGTAGTCGTAGGCAAAACTGACCGGGTCCAGATGCAGCTTGCCAGCCACGTTTTCATACCAGTCCAGGCTTTTGGCCGCGGCGTTCTGAAAGCTCGATGACGCCGGCCGCCGCGTGGCCTCGAACGCGGCAAAGGCCAGGGCCAGGTCGTCCGGGTGCGCCGCCAGGCCCTTGTGCAGCGCAATCGCGTCCTGCATGGCCATGCGCGTGCCGGAGCCGAGCGAGAAGTGAACCGTGCGCAAGGCATCGCCCAGCAGCACGATGTTGCGATGGGTCCACTGCTCGTTTTTGACGATGTTGGCTTCAAACCAGAGCGAGCGGTTGGTCAGCAGCGCATGGGCGCCCAGCTCGGCGCCAAACACCTGTGTGCAGTAGCGGCGGCTCTCGTCTTCGCTGGCCGCGTCCAGCCCGGCGCGCTTCCAGGTGTCGGGGTCGACCTCGACAAGAAAGGTGCTGAGCTCGGCGCTGTACTGGTAACTGTGGGCAATGAAAACGCCGTGCACGGTTTCCTTGAAGATCAGCGACACCGGATGAAAGCGCTGGCGCGTGCCGTACCAGGCAAACTTGTTGCGGCGTTTTTCAAAGCTGGGACGGAAGTGCCCGGCAAACTGGGTACGCACGGCGCTGTTGCCGCCGTCAGCAGCAACCAGCAAATCCACCTCCGAAGCCAGCGCACTCACGTCGCCGATGCGCTGCCCGTAGTGAACGCGCACGCCCACGCGCTCGCAGGCCCGCTGCAGCGTCTGCAGCATGTCGATGCGGGCGGTGCGCGAAAAGTGGTTGCCGTGGATCTGCACATGACATCCGCGGTGCACCACCTCCATGTAGTCGCACTTTTCATGGTGGGCCGTGAACTCGGCAAAAAACTCCGCGTCGGCCTCTTTCAGGAAGGCCAGGCCCACATCCGAAAACACCACGCCCCAGCCGTAGGTGGCGCCTTCGGGGTTCTGTTCATACACATCAATCTCATGCGCCGGGTTGTGCTTTTTGGCGAGCAGCGAGAAATACAGCCCGGCCGGCCCGGCGCCGATGACGGCGATCTTCATGGTGTGCTCCTCTCTGGCATGGTGGATGGCGCTGTTGCGCAGGCCGCCTGGTAGCGCTCCAGCGCGGCGCGGAACGCCGGCGGGATCTCGATCGAACGGCGCTCGTCGCGCGCCACGCACACCGGCGTCAGCGTGGCGGCAAAAATTACCTCACCTGCCAGCGTGCGGCCGGTCACGTCCAGTACATAGGTGCGGCTGTGGATGCCGGCCACGGTGACCGTCATGTCGAATTCGTCGTCGGGCCGCAGTGAACGCCGGAAGTCAAACGCCAGCGCGCGGCTGGGCGTGCCAAAGCCCTGCTCGTGTTTGGCGCGCTGCGGCGTGGTGCCGAACAGCGAGCCGTAAAAAAGCTCGGCCGCCGAGATCACGTATTCGGAAAACGTCGGCGTGTAGACCACGCCCGCCGGGTCGCAATCACCCCACTTGACGCGGCGGCGAATCACCAGCGGCCGCTCGCTCAGCACCTGCTCGGTGGCGATCATGACGGGCTCCCTGCCGCCTCGGCGGCCAGCTGGTCGGCGATGCGCTGCTTCAATGCGGGCTTGTCGACCTTGCCCACGCGCGTCAGCGGGTAGCTGTCCACGATCTCGACCCGTTCCGGGCACTTGTATTTCGCCAGGCCCAGGCCGACGAGGAAGGCGCCGAGCGCCTTCACGTCGGGCGCAACCATGCCGGGGCGCGGAACAATGAAGACGCAGGCCTTCTCGCCGTAGAACGGGTCGGGCATGGCAACCAGCTTGGCGTCGGCCACGGCCGGGTGCTGGCTAACGAAACCTTCTACCTCTTCGCAGCCGATTTTTTCACCGCCGCGGTTGACGTTGTCGCGCAGCCGGCCTTCAAAGGCATAGCAGGTGACGCCGTCAACGACGTGCGCGGTCATCATGTCGCCGGTGCGGTAGAAGCCATCGGAGGTGAAGGCTTTGGCGTTCGCCTCGGGATTGCCGAAGAAGCCGGTCAGGCTGGACGGGCCGCGAAAGCACATCTCGCCCATCTCCCCGGGTGGGCTCGGTTCTTCGGTTTCGGGCACCAGCAGGCGGATCTCGTCGTGCGCGCAGCCCGAGGCGCCCTGCGTGTGGTGCCGTGCAAAGGCCGGCGCGTCGGCGGGCGAGCCGAGCAGCAGCCCTTCGGTGATGCCGTACAGGTTGGAGCAAGGCACGCCGATGTGCTTCTCCAGGTTGTCGGAGCGGCTCATGGTGGCAAAGAGCTGTAGCGACGACAGGTCGTGCCTGGCGATGTCGGTATACGCCAGCAGCTGCGGCGCAATCGGGCCGATCGACAGGGCATGCGTGATGCGGTGTTCTTCAATCAGCGCCAGCATGCGGCCAATGTCCACCCTGGGCATCAGCACCACGGTCACGCCCATCAGGGCCGCCGGCATCAGTGTGTACAGCTGGCCGGCGTTGTGCAGCAGCGGCAAAGACCAAATCACGCGGCTGCCGGCGTCGATGCGGTAGCGCCGCATCCATGCGGCCGAGTGCCCGAGGTATTCGGCATGAAAGCGCGGAATGATTTTGGGTACGCCGGTGGTGCCGCCGGAGAGCTGGAAACTCAGCACGTCTTCCATGCCGAGCGCAATGTTGCCCAACTGCTGCCGCGCCTGCTCAAGGGGCATGTCGGCGATCAATGCGTCGATGCCGGGCAGGCCGGCCACCGTGCCGCGCACGACGACCAGGTGTTCCAGCGATGGGTGCCGGGCCGCCATGGTCCGGGCAAAACCGACCAGGTCAAAGCTGCCGAAATCGGCCTGCACAAAATAGCCGCGGGCGCCCGACTGGGCGGCAAGCTGGCCGATTTCAACCTCGCGGTGCTGCGGCAGCGAGCACACCGGCACAATGCCGGCCTTGTAGCAGGCCAGCAGCACGATGGCGGTGTCCACCGTCGTGCCAAGCTGGAAGATGGCACGGTCGCCCGTCGCCAGCCCCATCGCCAGCAGCGCTGCGGCCAGGCGATCCGTTGTTTCGTCCAGCGCGCGAAACGTCAGGCTTCGCTCATCGCTGATAAAGGCCAGCCTGTCGGGGTAGCGCGCCGCCGTGGCGCGCAGGCAGTCGCCCACGGTGGAGGCCACCCAGGAACCATTCGCCAGCGAAGCGGCGGCGCGTTGGTCGGAGGGGTAGGTCACGCCCTCAATGGGGCTTTGAATGTCTCGCATGCTTGTCTCCGGGGTCTCTTAGGTTTCAGCGTGTGCTCAGCGCCGGGCCGGCGCGATGACCACACGGTCCCGCTCAAACACCTCAATGTGCCCGCGAACCCCGCCGGTGAACAGCCCGTACCAGACGGCGGGTTTGAGCCCCAGCGCCTTGCGGCGGAATTCCATCGATTGGCTCGCCTCGATCAGGTCGTAGTCGCCCACCGCCGTCACGCAGCATTCGGGCCGCGCCGTGGCGTCTTGGATCAGTGCCGAAAACTCCTCGAGCCGGGGCACGTAAATGCCCACGCCCGGGCCCGCGCGGTCGCCAGCACCGCGACGTTCATCCAGCAGTCTGGCCTTGGCGGACCAGATGTCGTCAATACGGGCCAGACGGCTGCCGCGCCGCACGGCGGCGTCCTCAGCCTCCAGCGCGGCCTGCAGGGTCAGCGCGCCGTCGTCGGCATCGAGCCGGTCCAGCGGGCGCAGCTTGCGCGTGAACTCGACAAAGTAACCGTTGGGGTCGCGCACATAGATGGACTCGATGACTTCATGGGCGGTTTCCACCGAGACGTTCAGCCCCTGGGCCTCCAGGCGCTGCTTCCAGGCCTGGAGTTCTTCGGCGCTCTCGACGATCCATGCGGTGTGGGTGGCGTCGAACACGTGGTCGTCGGGCAGTGGCGGCTTCGACGCCCGGTCTTGCATCGCGGCCGGCAGGTCGGAGCCCAGGTAATAGAAGAAGGCAATCGTGCTGCCGTTCCCGCTGTCAAAGAAAAAATGCAGGAAGTCCGGGTGCGTGGCCGGGCCCCAGCCGCGGGCCGAGATGACATGCACCAGGGGCAGCCCCAGCTTGTCGCGGTAGAACTCGATGGTTTCGCGCAGCTTCCAGGTGGGCCGGGCGGTGTGGTCAACACCGCGCAATGCGGGTTGGGGAAGCAGGTCACGGGCTGACATGGTGGTCTTTCTGACGTGTGGGTGAAAAGGTTGTGCGAAAGGGCGCTGGGCCATCACTGCGGGAAGCGCTCCTGGAGCCAGGCACCGAGCAGCCGGCCGGCCTCCAGCCGCCCGGGCTCTTCACCGGGCGACAGCGCACGGCCGTGGTGGTCGCCGCGCACGCGCAGGTGGCGCTTGTCGGCGCTCGCGAGCGATTCGAAAATCTGCCGCACGTCGCCCGGAAAGCAGGCCTGGTCGCCGGTGTACTCGACCACCAGCACCGACTGCGTGATGGCCGCGGCGGTCTTGGCCAGCGTGGCGTTGGACGAGATACCCGACCAGGTGGAAAGCCAGCTCTCCGGCGTGCACTGCCGTGCAAAGCCGACCGCGCCATAGTTGGAGGCAAAGGGCTCGGCGCCCCACAACGAGCCAAACTTGCGGTCCGACGGGTCCAGCGACAAATCAAGGCAGCGCAAGTCGCCATCGGTGCGCCAGACGTTGATGATGGGCGTGTGGCCCGCCAGCCGCCGGTCTTCGGCGCTGGCGCCCTTGCTCGCACCGTTATCCGCGCCCTTGCCCGCGCCATCAACCGCGGCCTTGACGCGCCGGCGCGCCGCCAGGCGCCGCTCGATCAGTGCACGGGCCGTCGCGTCCAGGCGGGCGACGCGGTCACGCTGGGCTGCCCGGTAGCGCGCCACAAACTCCGGCGCATAGCGCGTGGCTTTCGGGCCGGCATAACCGTTCGCCGGGTTGAGCGGGTCGAGCGAGGCGTCAACCGACAGCGCATCATTTTCGTCAGCCACCGAAGGGTCGATGCAGTTCATCAGCAGCGCGCCCTGCCCCGGGTGCGGGCCGATGAACACCATGCCATCGGGCACGGGCATGTCCAGCGCTGCCAGCTGGGTGGGCTTGCCGCCGGGTGTTTTGGCAATGCGCGACTCGCCCGGCAATGCGGCCTGCTGCGCGTAGAAGGCATACAGCCCGGCGCCGCCTGAGTTGCCCAGCAGCACGATGCGCCTGAAGCCGCGCGACCGGAGATAGGCCAGGCCGGTGGCCACGTCGTGCAGCGCGAATTCATGTTCCAGCCGCAAGTCGTTGCCGACCGAGCGCGGCGCCTGCGACCAGGCGGCATAACCCGCCCCGACGATGTCCGGGATGAGGTAATGGCAGGCCATGAATTCCCGCGGGTGCATCACGCACACGACGGTGTCGCTCGGCGTGGCGGGCTGGTACAGCGAGCCGCTGGTGGCGGCGCCATCGGCGGTACGCAACACCACATTGGTGGTGTGCGTGCCTTGCGGCACATCGCGCGGGTTCCAGTCGGTATTCAGAAATCCCGCGGTCGCCTGTGAGGCGGGCTGTGACGCGGTGTTCGCGGTTTTGCCTGGATCGGTTGCTGTCATCTGTCAAGCCGCAGCGCGGCCCCGTCATTGATTTGGATCAATGATAGGCAGATTCGACAGTAGTGTCAATTATTTGACGTTAGTGTTAACCCGAATGCCGCAGCGGCTTCTTTTTCAGGTGGTTGTCGAAAGCGGTCAGCGCATCCCGCATCTGGCTGACCGCCTCTTCCACCGACCCCGCACGTGCGCGTTGCGCATGGTCGGGCAACAGCGCACGCAGGCTGAAGTCGGCAATGGACTCGGCCACGCCGCTGGCCGGCACATTGCCCTTGGCGTCGAACCACCAGGCGCACCAGTTGCACATGCCGATGATCGAAAACGCGGCGATATGGGCGTTGGTGTCGCGAAACTGGCCTTCGTCGATCCCGCGCTGGATCACCCGCACAAAGTGCTCCAGCACCGCGCGGCGGGCCGCCTCGGCCGCCGCCCGGTGCGGCTCGGGCAGGTTGCTCTCGCTGCGCTCCACCACCCGGAACTGCAGCGGATGCGAAAGAATGAGGCCCGCATGCTGCAGGATCAGCTGCCGCAGCGCATCCCGCGGCGGCAGGAGATCGCGCTCCGAAACACTCGCGGCGAGCAGGCTGGCTTTTTCGGTGACTTCTTCGGTCAGCGCTTCCAGCATCGACTCCTTGCTGGGGAAGTAGTAATAAAGCGCCGTTCGGCTGACACCGACCGCGTCCGCGATGTCATTGATGTTGGTCCCGCCGAAACCTTTTTCGATAAACAGCAGGGACGCCGCGTCCAGGATGGACTGGCGCTGCGCATCGTTGCGCGTGGGCCGGGGCCTGGCTTCTTTTGCTTTGCTCGTCATGTTCAAAATGTAGCGCACTCGCGCGCTGCGGGAAGAGGCAGTCAGAAGCCCAAAAGCCCGCTACAGGGCGTTGCCCGCTGACCGGCCCTGACGCACCTTGCGCGCGCGGCGCTTTTTGGCCACCGGTGGCACTGGCGCCTCGGCCATCGGCGTGGATTCCGGCACCAGCAGCAGCACGTCTTTGACACCCAGCCCCATCATGCCCAGGGCCTCGGCCGCGGCGCGGCTCACATCGATGACCCGGCCCGCGCCGAAGGGGCCGCGGTCGTTGATGCGCACCTCGACCTCGCGTCCGGTCACCAGGCTGCGCACGCGCACCAGCGTGCCGAAAGGCAGGGTCTTGTGCGCCGCCGTCAGCGCATGCATGTCGTAGCGTTCACCGCTGGCCGTGCGGCGGCCATGAAAGCGCGGCCCGTACCACGATGCCTGGCCGCGCTCAAGTTCGCGGGGTACTTCGCCAGCCAGCAACTCCGGCTCGGGCGCCACGGACAGGTTGGCCGGCGCGGGACCACCCATCGGATCTGCCGGTGCCGGCGGGACAGTGACCCCAGGCTTGGTGGCCGGGCCGGGTGGAAAACTGGACGGCGGCTGCGTCGGCGGGGCTGTCGCACAGCCCGCCAGCACGGCCAGCAGGCTTGCAACAATCCAGACCCGGATAGCGCCCTGGTGCACAGGCTTACCTAGTGCAGTGTTGCACGCTATCTGGAACATAAAACCGCGTCTTTTGCGCCATGGCAGCGTTACAAATCCGCGCGATACCTGCGGGTATCGCTGTGGTTTGCGCCTTGCCCTGACCCAAAATCCATCGCTTTTATTGGTCCCATCAAGCATGCAACACTGCACTAGCCATCAGGCCTTGTACTGCAAACGCCGAAGGATCTCCGTCGTCGCAGCGGCCTGGTTCATCGTATAAAAATGAATGCCGGGCACGCCGGCCGTGCAGAGCTGGTCGCACAGCTCGGTGACGACGTCGAGGCCGAAGCTCTTGATGGACGCCGTGTCGTCGCCGAAGCCCTGCAGCCGCAGGCGGATCCAGCGGGGGATTTCCGCGCCGCAGGCATCGGAAAAGCGCATGAGCTGCGTGGAGCTGGTGATGGGCATGATGCCGGGCACCACCGGCACATCCAGGCCAAGTTTGCGCACATCGTCCACAAACCGAAAGTAGGCGTCCGCGTTGAAAAAATACTGGGTGATGGACGAATTGGCGCCGGCCCTGACCTTGGTGGCAAAAGCCTGCAGGTCGGCATCGGCCGACTTGGCCTGCGGGTGAACCTCGGGGTAAGCCGCCACTTCAATGTGAAAAGCGTCTCCGGTTTCTTCACGGATGAAAGTCACCAGGTCGCTGGCGTAATGAAACTCGCCGCCGATGCCGTAGCCGCTGGGCATGTCGCCGCGCAGGGCGACCAGGTGCTTCACGCCCATGGCCTGCAGGGTCGCCAGCTGCTGGCGCACCGTGACCTTGGTCGCGCCAATGCAGGAGAAATGACAGGCCGCGATCACGCCTTCGTCCAGGATTTCCTTGACGGTGCCAAAGGTGCCTTCTTGCGTGGAGCCCCCCGCGCCAAAGGTCACGGAGCAGAACTCCGGCTGGTGCGCGTAAAGGGCCTGGCGGGTCACGCGCAGCTTGTCTGCGCCCTCAGGCGTCTTGGGAGGAAAGAATTCAAAACTGATGGGAAGATTCATCGCAAGATCTCAATCGTTGTCGGTTTTCTTGTCGCGCCGCTTGCCGCGCGCCGGTCCCGGCTGGCCCGCATGCGCGGCTTCCGGGTCTTCATGCGGTTCGCGCGAGGCAGCGCGCGGAAGGCGCTTGGGCGCCTTGCGTTGCGGCGCCGCGGGCAGCGGCTGGCTCTCGCCGGCGTTGTCGTGGCCCTTGACCGCATGGATGAAAAACTCGCGGTTGCCGTCACCGCCGTCAATCGGCGATGCCAGCCAGGCCTTGACGTCCAGCCCCAGCGCAACGCAGGCATCGCGCAGGCGCTTTTCCACGAACTCAAACAGCGCCGCTTCGCGCACAATGCCGCCCTTGCCAATCTGGCCCGGCTGCAGCTCGAACTGCGGCTTGACCAGCATCAGCACATCGCCGCCGGGCTTGAGCAGGCGCACCACGGCGGGCAACACCAGCGTGAGCGAAATGAAGGACAGGTCACCCGTCAGGAAGTCAAAGTCCGCCTCGACGGGGGTCTCGGCGTCCAGCCCGGCTTCATCACCATCCCATTCGCCCTCATCAGCCTCCGCTTCATGGGCAGGACCAGCGATCAAGTCCATCGCCGTCATGGACCGGGCATTGACGCCTTCGATGCAGACGACCCGCGGGTCAGCGCGCATGCTGGCATGCAACTGGCCATGGCCCACGTCCACGCCCACCACCTGCACCGCACCGTGCTGCAGCAGGCAGTCGGTAAAGCCGCCGGTCGACTGGCCGATGTCCAGGCAGCGCAGGCCGGTGACATCAACACCGCTGCTTTTCAGCGCCCCTTCAAGCTTCAGGCCGCCGCGCGAGATGTATTTGGCTTCGGTGTTGTCGAGCACCTGCAGCTCGGCGCCGTCCGGCACTTCATCGCCGTTTTTGGCAACCTTTTTCCACGCACCGTCTTCTTCGGCGCGCCACTGCACGCCCGAGGCAATCAGGCGCTGGGCCTGGGAGCGGGTGGTGGCAAAGCCGTGTTCAACGAGGAATAAGTCAGCGCGCATGTAGCTCCATGGAATGAGCCCACGCCCGAAAACATTCAGGCGGAGGCCTTGTCTTGCCCAGAGGGCCTGTCTTACCCCCTCTCCCTTTGGGAGAGGGTTGGGGTGAGGGCCGGCAGCCTCACAACGAGGCCGGTAGCGCCTGTGGACGCCGCGGGCCCTCACCCCTGCCCTCTCCCAGCGGGAGAGGGAGGAATACCCGCCGCTTGATCAATAACGGTAGGTGTTGGCCTTGTACGGGCCAGCCTTCGACACGCCGATATAAGCCGCCTGCTCGTCGCTCAACTCGGTCAGCATCGCGCCGACTTTCTTGAGGTGCAAACGCGCGACCTTCTCATCGAGGTGCTTGGGCAGCACATAGACCTTGCCCACTTCGTAGTCGGCCTGCTTGGTGAACAGCTCGATCTGCGCAATGGTCTGGTTGGCGAAGCTGGACGACATCACGAAGCTGGGGTGGCCGGTGCCGCAGCCCAGGTTCACCAGGCGGCCCTTGGCCAGCAGGATGATGCGCTTGCCGTCGGGGAAGATCACGTGGTCGACTTGCGGCTTGATCTCTTCCCAAGTGCATTTCTCCAGCGAGGCGACGTCGATTTCGTTGTCGAAGTGGCCGATGTTGCAGACGATGGCCTGGTCTTTCATCTTCGCCATGTGGTCGTAGGTGATGACGTTCTTGTTGCCGGTGGCGGACACAAAAATGTCGGCCTTGTCGGCGGCGTATTCCATGGTCACGACCTTGTAGCCTTCCATCGCGGCCTGCAGGGCGTTGATCGGATCGATCTCGGTCACCCAGACCTGGGCGCTCAGGGCACGCAGGGCCTGGGCCGAACCCTTGCCCACGTCGCCGTAACCGGCCACGCAAGCCACCTTGCCGGCCACCATCACGTCGGTGGCGCGCTTGATGGCGTCGACCAGCGACTCGCGGCAACCGTAGAGGTTGTCGAACTTGGACTTGGTGACCGAATCGTTGACATTGATGGCGCGCAGGGCCAGCGTGCCCTTGGCCGACATTTCATTGAGGCGCAGCACGCCGGTGGTGGTTTCTTCGGTCACGCCGATGATGTTTTTCAGGCGGCGGCTGTACCAGGTCGGGTCTTGCGCGAGCTTGGCCTTGATCGAGTTGAACAGGCAGATTTCTTCTTCGCTCGTAGGCTTGGAAATCAAGCTGGCGTCTTTTTCGGCCTTGGTGCCCAGGTGCATCAGCAGCGTGGCATCGCCGCCGTCGTCCAGGATCATGTTCGGGCCTTCTTCAGGCGTGCCCTTGGCGCCGTTGAATTCGAAAATCTTGTGGGTGTAGTCCCAGTAGTCGGCCAGGGTTTCGCCCTTGATGGCGAACACCGGCGTGCCGGCGGCGGCAATCGCGGCGGCGGCGTGGTCTTGCGTCGAGAAGATGTTGCACGAAGCCCAGCGCACTTCGGCGCCCAGAGCCTGCAGCGTTTCGATCAGCACGCCGGTCTGGATGGTCATGTGCAGTGAGCCGGTGATGCGCGCGCCCTTCAGGGGCTGGGCCTTGGCGAACTCTTCGCGGATGGCCATCAGGCCGGGCATTTCGGTCTGCGCGATATTCAGTTCCTTGCGGCCCCAGGCGGCAAGCGAGATATCGGCAATGGTGTAGTCGGTGGAAGGTTTCAGGACAGCGCTCATACGGTTCTCCAAATTCAAACGTCAACTGGGCAAAATCGCCACGGGCAAGGCGCTTTCGAAGCAGTGGGGGAATTCAGTCATTCACCCGGCTTGAGAGAGCACTTGCGGGTGAGCGTGGTTGCAATGAAGTCCTGAGCCTGGTCCACGTGATGTGGGTTGCAACGCTCCTCAGGAATCCGCCATTGTACCGAAGCCGGCCGCACCGCACCAGCGCCTGGAATCGGCATGCGAAAATTTCACGATGCAAGAACTCGACAACTGGCCCGCAGACGAGCGGCGCCGGATCTCCGGCGTTTTCACCGACATCGACGACACCCTGACCACCGAAGGGGCGATTACCCTTGATGCGCTGGAGGGCTTGGCTGAATTGAAAGCCGCCGGGTTCAAGGTGGTGGCGATCACCGGACGGCCGGTGGGCTGGAGCGAGCCTTTCGCGGCAAGCTGGCCTGTCGATGCCATCGTGGCGGAAAACGGCGCAGTGGCGCTGCTGCTGGATTCCCAAAGCGCCGCGCCGCGGCCGCTCTCAAAAATCTACCAGCAGGACGCGGCCATGCGTGCAGCCAACTTCACCCGCATGCAGGCCGTGCTGGCGCGCATTGAGCGGGAGCTGCCCGGCATCCACCGCGCCACCGACTCGCCGGGCCGGGAAACCGACATCGCCATCGACCACAGCGAGTTCACGAAACTCAGTGATGCGCAGATCGCCGCCGTGGTGGCGCTGATGAAAAGCGAAGGCATGCACGCCACCGTGAGCAGCATCCACATCAACGGTTGGTACGGCGGCCACAACAAGCTTGAAGGCGCGCGCTGGATTGTTCGTGAACTCTGGCAGCGCGACCTGGACGCCGAGATGGCGCGCTGGGTCTACGTGGGCGATTCGACCAACGACCAACTGATGTTCAAGACTTTCGCCAACAGCGTGGGCGTGGCCAACATCGCGCGCTTTGTGCCGCAGCTGGCGCACCTGCCGCGCTATGTGACCCGGGGCGAGCGCGGCGCGGGCTTTGCCGAGGTGGCAAAGATTTTGCTCACCCCTGCTGACACTCACTTCGTGTAGCGTCCCCTCCCCTTGCAGGGGACGGCGCCTGCGGCCGGGCTGGATTAGGCACACCCCTATCGGGACTCACTGCGTGTAATCCCTTTTCCCCTTGCAGGGGACGGCGCCTGCGGCCGGGCAAAGCCCGATCCGCGGCCCCTGCTGGATTAAGGGAGGGTGGCCGTGCGACGCAGCGAGGTCCAGCGCAGCCAGGCACCCATGCCGGCCACCGCCAGCACCAGCGTGGCGTAACCCTCCACGGTGGCCGGCAGGCCCAGCGGCACGATCAGCCGGCCTGCCAGCATGGCCGGCACGCTGAAGGCGAGGTAGCTGGTGGCATAGAGCGCGGCAAACAGCTCCGCCCGCTGCTGCGGCTGTGCCAGCGGCGCCAGCGTCTGCACCTGCGCGGAAAAAGCCGAGCCGCCGCCGAAACCGGCCAGCGCCGTTCCCGCAAAAAACAGGCCCACGGAACGGGTTGCCAGCGACACGGCCACCAGGCCGGCGCCCACCGCGAGCCAGCTCATGCCGACGGCGCTCATGCGCGTGGGAGCCAGGCGCCTTAGCAGCGTGGGGGAAGCGGCGCCCAGGCCGAAGAATGTCGCGATCGCCAGGCCGTTGACGATGCCGTTGTGGATGCCGAAGATTTGCTGCAGCACGGAAGGCACCAGCGACAGGTACAGGCCCGCGAGCGACCACACCGCCAGCATCGTCGGCACCCCGCGCACAAATTCAGCACGCGCCGCCACCGGCACCGAAATGCGCGGCACCAGCGAGGCCAGCGCGCCGGGGCGGGGCGTGACGCTTTCCGGCAGGAACAGCGTGGCCACCGCACCCGTCACGCAGATGGCGGCCAGCACGCCGAACACCAGCGGCACCGGGTGCAGCGCGAGCTTGACCGCGATGCCCGTCAGCAAGGCGCCCACGGCCAGCCCCGCCAGCGGCGAGACGCTGCCTATCATCGCGCCCAGCCGCTTTTGCGCGGCCGGGGCCGCCTCCACCACCGCCGCCGTCAGTGCGCCGCTGACCATGCCGGTCGCGATGCCCTGGACGACACGCGCCGCGATGATGCCGCCTATGCCCTCGGCCAGCAAAAAGGTCAGCATCGCGCCGGCCTGCAGCAGCAGGGCGACAAACACCACGGGGCGCCGGCCGATGTGGTCGGACAGCGAGCCGGCCACCAGCAGGGAGGCCAGCAGCGCAATCGCATAAATCGCGAACGCCACCGTCAGCAGCGCCGGCGAAAAGCCCCACTGCTGCTGGAACACGACAAACAGCGGCGAAGGCGCGCTACCCGCCACAAAAAACGCGAACAGGAGGATCGCCAGCAGCGGGAAGGCGGCTGCCGGCGGCAGTTGCCAGCGAGCGGCGGAGGATGAAGAGGGTTGCAAAGAGGGGGCGACAGGTGCGGTCATGGGGAACACTCGACTTTCTTAAAGCGAATTTATTTGCGTTTGCGAATTCTACGCCCAGTTTTAAACTAACGCAAATATCATTGCTTTAAGCTAGAATCAGCGCATGAACACCCCCACGACACCCCAGATCAAACGCCCCGGCGGCCGCAGCGCGCAGGTGCAGTCCGTGGTGCGAAAAGCGCTGGAAGAACTGATTGCCCAGGAAGGCCGTGACAAGGTCACCGTGCCGGCCGTGGCCGAGCGCGCCGGCGTCAGCGCCTCCAGCATTTACCGGCGCTGGGGCGACGTGAACGGCCTGCTGGGCGAAACCGCGACCGAGCGGCTGGACCCGAACCGCCCGCTGCCCGAGACGGGCAACCTGAAAGCCGAACTCGCGGCCTGGGCCCGGGGGCTGATCACCCACCTCAACAAGCCCGGCAACACCTCGATGCTGAAGGCGGCGGCCGCGCTGGCCGGATCGGAAGAGACCAACTGCCTGAAAAACCGCCGCGCCGAAGCCACCGTGCTGGTGAACCGGGCCCAGGCACGCGGCGACGCCACCCCCAGCGTGCAGCAGGTGCTGGACCACATGATGGCCCCCATCATTTACCGGCTGATTTTTGGCTCCGGCGTCAAGCCGGCCTTCGCCGACCAGCTGGCCGACGAACTGTTTGTGCTGGCCGGCATCCCGCGCGCTGGGCGCTGACCCTTACTGACCTTTCGCCAGCCCCAGCTTGTCGATAAGCTCCTTGCGGACTGGTCAGCGTGCCGGTGGAGCCGTAGCTCAGCTCTCCGGGGTAAACCCGCTGGCCTTGATGACAGGCCCCCAGAAGTCGTACTCCTTGCGCAGCGCGGTCTGCAGCTCCGCCGGGGTTGAGCTGATCGTCGAGAGTCCGATTCGCGCCCAGGTCTCGCGCGCCTCGGCCTCCGTGAGCATCGACCGCACCTCCTCGGCCACTGTCGCCGCCAATGCACTGGGCGCGTGGCGTGGCATGAAGACCGCAAACCATTCGCGCTGAGCCAAATTTTTATAGCCGAGCTCGCTGAAGCTGGGGGCCTTCGGGAAGAAGGCCGATCGCTCGGCGGCGGTGGTGGCCAGCACGCGCAGCTTGCCGGATTGCTCCAATGGCAATGCGGCACTCTCGGTGGCCATCGCTGAAGTGACTTGCCCGCCTATGAGCGCGAGCATCGCCGCCGAACCGCCGCGGTAGGGGACATGGGTGAGGGGCAGGCCGGTGTCGCGCGCCACCAGCAGCGCCATGAAGTGCGGGAACGAGCCCGCGCCGGCATTGCCGCAGCTGGCCAATGCGGGGTTGGCCTTGCACCACCCGCTGAAATCATCCAGTGTGCGCACCGACGTGGGCACAGCGGGCCCGACGGCGAGGCAGAACTCGGTGCCAGCGACCATCCCCACCGGTGTCAGGTCATTGAACACGTCGTAGGACAGGGGCCGGTAAATGTGCGGGTACATCGTGACCGCTGAGCCAGGAGTGACCAGCATCACCGAGCCGTCGGGCGGGGAGGCCTTCAAGGCGTCGAACACCAGGCGCCCAGCGGCGCCCGTCTTGTTGTCGACCAGCGCGACCCTGGCGTAGGTCTTGCCCAGACGCTCGGCCAGCTTGCGCGACACCACGTCCACCGAGCCACCGGGTGGATAACCACACAGGACGCGGACGGTGTCCAGACGCTGCTGCGCCCGGGAGATGGACGATATGCCCAGCGCGGCCGATGCGCCGAGACTCAGCGCCGACTGCAAAAAGTGGCGACGGTTGCGGGAGTGGTTCATGCTCGTGTCCTCCAGGCAGGCTGGTCGCGGGACATTGCTCAGGCTTCACGCGACTGTGGTTCAGATGGCTTCAGCATAAAGGCGATGATCATCACCGAAAAGTTCGATTTATTGATACCATGATCACGAAATCGAATCACCCCCAAGCGATGACATCCTCCGACCAACTCCGGCGGCGACTCAAGCTGCGCGATCTCGACACACTGATGGCCGTGGCGCAGACGGGCGGCATTCGCAAGGCAGCCGAGCAGTTGCACATGTCCCAGCCGGCGGTATCCAAAGCCATTGCCGAACTGGAGGACGCGCTGGGCGTGCGCCTGCTCGACCGCAGTCCCAAAGGAGTGGAGCCAACCGCCTATGGCCGCGCGCTGCTGCGGCGCAGCACCGTCATCTTCGACGAGTTGAGGCAGGGCGTGAACGAGATAGGTTTTCTCGCTGACCCGGACGTGGGCGAATTGAGTGTGGGCTGCGGCGAGAGCCTGATGGCCAGTCTCGCGCCGGCCGTCATTGATCAGTTGCATCGCCAGCACCCGAGGCTGGTCTTCAAGACGGAGTCGGGTGACCCCCCGGTGCTTCTGAACCACTTTCTGCGCGAGCGGATCTGCGAGTTGGTGCTGCTGCGGCCCTGGGCAGCGCTGACAGAACCGGATCTTCACTGCGAATCGCTCTTTCACGAGCGCATCTACGTCGTCGCCGGCCCGCACAGCCCTTGGGCCAGGCGCCGCAAGCTCAGGCTGGAGGATCTGGCGAACGAGCCCTGGGTGCTCTCGCACGTCGAAGTGAAGCCCGGTTCACCAGTGGTCGACGCCTTCAACGCCATCGGCTCGGGTTTGCCGTCCAGACTCATCCTGTCAGGTTCTCTCAATCTGCGCTACAGCCTTCTGGCCACAGGACGCTACCTCACCGTGGTGCCATCCACCGTGCTGAAGTTCTGCGAGCCGCGCACCGCGTTGAAAGTGCTGCCCATCGAACTGCCACGCTGGGACACCGCCACGATGATCGTGACGCTCGCGCACCGCACGCTGAGCCCCTTGGCAGAGGCGTTCATCCAGTGCGCACGCACGCTCTCGACCGACCTTGCGATCTGAGGTCCCCAAGGGACGCGCCACAGCGTCACTTCATTCTTGCTAAAACCCGCGAAGCACACCCGTGGCATCTCCAGCTGAATGTTTGATCCAGCAGGGGCCGCGGAACCGGCTTCGCCGGGCCGCAGGCGCCGTCCCCTGCAAGGGGAAAAGGGGCTACACGCAGTGAGCCCCGATAGGGGTGTGCTATTTATTCAGCCCCAGCTTGTCGATCAGCACCTTTTCGCGGCCCACGGTGTCGTGCGCGAACTTCGTGTAGTCGGCCGAGCTCATGTAGTTGGGCAGCATGTCGTAGCGGCCCAGGGCCGTCACGTAGCTGGGTTCTTCCATGGCTTTTTTGAAGGCATCGTGCAGGCGCTTGACGACCTCGGGCGGCGTGCCCTTGGGCGCGCCTATGCCAAAGGGCGAGTTCTGCACGATGTCGTAGCCCAGTTCCTTCAACGTGGGCGCATTGGGGAATTTGTCGAGGCGCTTCTCGCCCCAGGTGTTGAGTACGCGCAGCTTGCCGGCCTCGACCTGCGGCGCAAAACCGGTGCTGTCGGCACCTGCCATCAATTGACCACTCACCAGGGCCAGCATCAAATCGGCGCTGCCTTTGTAGGGCACATGCTGCAGTTCGATGCCGGCCTTTTGCGCGATCAGTTCGGTCGTCAGGTGCGGGCTGGTCAGCGTGCCGGTGGAGCCGTAGGTCAGCTTGCCGGGGTTGGCCTTGGCGTAAGCGACAAAGTCGGCCCAGGTCTTGAACGGGCTGTCTGCCGGCACCACGATGCCGAAGGCGTAGCCGGTCACATTGATGATGTAGCTGAGGTCCTTGACCGGGTCCCAGTTGATCTTGGTGGTGTAGCCGAGGCGGAACACGCCCAGCGGAATCTGTGCCAGCGTGTAGCCGTCGGGCGCCGAGGTTTGCAACTGCTGGGCCGGCAGGGTTCCGCCCGCACCGGGCTTGTTCTCCACGATCACCGCCTGACCCAGGATTTTCGAGGCATTGTCGGCCAGCGAGCGCATGGTGATGTCGGTCGGCCCGCCCGCCGGGAAGGCGACGATCAGCTTGATGGGCCGGACCGGAAAGCTGGAGACCTGGGCCTGCGCGGCACCCAGCGCGGCCAGCGTGGGCGTGGCCAGCGCGGCGGCGGCTTGCAGTAATTGGCGGCGTTGCATAAGGGGCTCCCGAAGTGATGGCGTGGTTTATCTGCCGCCATCATGCGTGCGCCAGGCCCCCGGCGCATCAGGGCAACACCTGAAGGACTGTCACCTGCGTTGCAGGGCCCGAAAGCGCCTGAAAAAGGCACTTTTCAGGCATCAAACAGGGCTACACACCAATGCCAACGAGCGCAAGCAGCTACAAATTTAATAGCAATCATACACGCAGCATCGCACGTCCGCCTTCCACCAGCAGGGGCCGCGGGACTGGCTTAGCCAGACCGCAGGCGCCGCCCCCTTGAGAGGGGAACAAGCTACACGCAGTGAGCCTGGACGGAGGTGTTCAACCTCTTTCCAGCACACTTTGCAACGCATTTCCGGTGTGCGTGCCCAGTTTCACGACAGCTTCCGGCGGCGCCGAGGCGACGACCTGCCCGCCCGCATCACCGCCGTCGGGACCCAGGTCAATCACCCAGTCAGCTTCGGCCACCACATCCAGGTCGTGCTCGATGACCACCACGCTGTGGCCACCGTTCACCAGGCGATGCAGCACATGAATCAGCTTTTCCACGTCGGCCATGTGCAGGCCCACCGTGGGCTCGTCCAGCACGTAAAGCGTGTGCGGCGCCTTCTGACCGCGTCGCGTGATGTCGTCGCGCACCTTGCTGAGCTCCGTCACCAGCTTGATGCGCTGGGCTTCGCCGCCCGAGAGCGTTGGCGAGGGTTGGCCCAGCGTGAGGTAGCCCAGGCCCACGTCCTTGAGCAACTGCAGCGGGTGCGCGATGCTGGGCATGGAGGCAAAAAAAGCCACCGCCTCGTCCACTTCCATTTTCAGCACGTCGCCTATGCTTTTGCCGCGCCAGGTCACGGCCTGCGTCTCGGGGTTGAAGCGCGCGCCGTGGCAGGTTTCGCAGAGCACCTTCACGTCGGGCAGAAAGCTCATGCCTATGGTGCGCACACCCGCGCCCTCGCAGGTCGGGCAGCGGCCTTCGCCGGTGTTGAAGCTGAAGCGACCGGCCCCGTAGCCGCGCGCCCGCGCTTCCAGCGTATCGGCAAACAGCTTGCGAATCGTGTCCCAGAAACCGATGTAGGTGGCCGGGCAGGAGCGCGGCGTCTTGCCGATCGGTGTCTGGTCGACTTCGAGCACGCGGTCCACCGCCGCATAGCCTTCGATGCGCTCGCAGCCCGTCCAGTCAGGCGTCTTGCCCTTGTCGTCGGCATCGCGCCCGGCCTTGGTGGAGCGCAGCATCACGCCCGCGTGCACATTGGTCAGCAGCACGTCGCGCGCCAGCGTGGACTTGCCGGAGCCCGAGACGCCGGTGACCGCCACCAGCCGGTACAGCGGCACGGTGACCGACACATTCTTGAGGTTGTGCAGATCGGCATTCACCACGGTGAGCCAGGAGGTGAAGGGGCTGGCCGCTGCAGGGGCGGCATTGTGGCTGATGCTGGCGCTGGCTGCGGCATCGCGCAGGGCTTTGGCTTTGAGCGCCGCCTTCTTTTGCCGGCCCATGGGAACCGGGGGCAGGCCCCCACCCCCGCCCTCCCCCAGAGGGGGAGGGAGTAAATCCGTCTGACTCCCTCGCCCCTCTGGGGAGAGGGCTGGGGTGAGGGGCTGCTCCGTTTCGCGGCGCGCATGCAGCGGATGGATCAGCGGGTGTGAGAGGTAGCGGCCGGTCAGCGACTCCGGCACGGCCGACAGCTGCGCCGCCGTGCCCTGCGCGACCAGCGTGCCGCCGCGCTTGCCGGCGCCGGGCCCGATGTCGATGATGTTGTCGGCGCGGCGTATCGTGTCCTCGTCATGCTCCACCACCACCAGCGTGTTGCCGCGGTCGCTGAGCTTGCCCAGCGCGCTCAGCAGAATCTGGTTGTCGCGCGGATGCAGGCCGATGGTGGGCTCGTCGAGCACATAGCAGACGCCCTGCAGATTGGACCCCAGCTGCGCCGCCAGCCGGATGCGCTGGGCTTCGCCGCCCGACAGCGTGGGCGCGCCGCGGTCCAGCGTGAGGTAGCCTAGGCCCACGTCCTCGAGGAACTCCAGCCGGCTTTTGATTTCGGGCACCAGGTCGCGGGCAATGCCGGCCTCGCGGCCTGCCAGCGCCAGTTTTTCAACCCAGCGGCGAACATCCGTCACCGACAGGCCGGCGATGTCGGCAATGCCCACACCGGCAAACTTCACCGCGCGCGCCTGCTTGTTCAGGCGCGTGCCTTCGCAGGTGGGACAAGCGGCATCGACCACGTCGTCGACCTCCGGCTCGCCAAAAGTCTGCTCGCGGCCCTTGTTGTCGTCATCACGCACCGAGTCGTCAAACACCTTGCGCTGCTCCTTGCTGAGCTTGACGCCCGTTCCCACGCAGTCGGGGCACCAGCCGTGCTTGCTGTTGTAGCTGAAGAGGCGCGGATCAAGCTCGGGGTAAGACGTCGAACAGACCGGGCAGGCGCGCTTGGTGGAGAAGGCCTCCAGCCGGCCCAGGCCCTTGGTGGAGGCGCCCGCCATCATCGCGCCGCGCAGGCCGTCCAGCGGGGCCAGCACATGCACCACGCCCTTGCCATGCTCCAGTGCAGTGGCCAGCGCAGCCCGCAGCGCGGCTTCGTTCTCGGGCGTGACGTGGATGTCCGCCACCGGCAACTCGACGGTGTGCTCCTTGAAGCGGTCAATGCGCGGAAAGCCGGTGGTCGGCAAAAACTCGCCGTCGATGCGCAAATGCGTATAGCCGCGCGGCCGGGCCCAGTCGGCCAGTTCGGTGTAGACGCCCTTGCGCGCGATCACCAGCGGCGCCAGCAGGCCGATGTGCTGGCCGCGGTAGGTCTTGAGCAGCTGGGCCGCGATGCTCTCCGGGCTCTGCGGCATCACCGCCGCGCCATCCTTGGTGCAGTGCTGCACCCCGAGCTTCACATACAAGAGGCGCAGGAAATGCCAGACCTCGGTGGTGGTGCCCACGGTGGACTTGCGCCCGCCGCGCGACAGGCGCTGCTCGATGGCCACGGTGGGCGGAATGCCGTACACCGCATCGACTTCAGGACGCCCGGCCGGCTGCACGATGCTGCGCGCATAGGCATTGAGCGACTCCAGGTAGCGCCGCTGTCCTTCGTTGAACAGGATGTCAAAGGCCAGCGTGGACTTGCCCGAGCCGGACACGCCGGTGACCACATTGAACTTGCCGCGCGGAATGTCGACCGACAGGCTCTTGAGGTTGTTTTCCTTGGCGTTGACGATCTGGATCAGATTGGAAAAGGCCGGCCGCGTGGTCCAGGCCTTGGGCCGGGCCTCTTCCACGCCATGCACCTGGCCCATGGCCAGCTCGTACTCGCGCAGCGCCTTGGCGGTGTGCGAGGTCGGATGCTGGCGCACCTCTTCGGGCGTACCCTGGGCCACCAGCAGGCCGCCCCCCTCGCCGCCCTCCGGCCCGAGGTCGATCAGCCAGTCGGCCGAGCGGATCACATCCAGGTTGTGTTCAATGACGATCAGCGAATGGCCCGCATCCATCAGCTTGCGCAGCGCACGCATGAGTTTGGCAATGTCGTCAAAGTGCAGGCCGGTGGTCGGCTCGTCAAACAGAAACAGCGTGCCGCGGCCCGGGTGCTTGAGCGCCAGCGCCTGCTTGCTCGCACTGCTCTTGCTGGCCGTCCTCGAGGCTTCGGCCAGAAAGCCGGCCAGCTTGAGGCGCTGCGCCTCGCCGCCCGACAGCGTGGGCACGGGCTGGCCCAGCTTCACATACTCCAGGCCCACATCCACGATGGGCTGCAGCGCGCGCAGCACTTCGCGGTCCTGCGCGAACAGCTGCACGGCTTCGCTGACCGTCAGCTCCAGCACATCGGACACATTCATCAGCACCGGCTTGAGCTGGCCGATGGCCTTGCGCTCAATCGTCACCTCCAGGATTTCCGGCCGGTAGCGCTTGCCGTCGCAGTCAGGGCAACGCAGGTAGACGTCACTCAAAAACTGCATCTCCACATGCTCAAAGCCCGAGCCGCCGCAGGTCGGGCAGCGCCCGTCGCCGTTGTTGAAACTGAATTTGGTGGCGGTGTAGCTGCGCTGCCTGGCCAGCGGCGACTGGGCAAACAGTTCGCGCACGGCATCCCACGCGCCCACATAGCTCGCGGGGTTGGAACGCGCCGTCTTGCCGATGGGCGACTGGTCGACAAACACCACATCGGTCAGGTGATCGGCCCCCATGAGCCGGTCATGCAGGCCCGGCGTTTCCGTGGCCTTGCCAAACTGGCGCAGCAGGGCGGGCGCGAGGATGTCCTGCATCAGCGTGGACTTGCCGGAGCCGCTGACACCGGTGACGCACACCAGGCGCTGCAGCGGAAACTCCACCGTCAGGTTTTTCAGGTTGTGGTCGCGGGCGCCTTCGAGGATGAGGCGCGGTGTGTTGTCACTCACCGCGCGCTTGAGCCCCAAGCCCACCCGCTTGCGCGAGCCCAGGTAGGCGCCGGTCAGCGTGTCGGCGTGCCGGAGGTCCTCGGGCGTGCCGTCAAACACGATCTGCCCGCCCTTCTCGCCCGGGCCGGGCCCCATGTCTATCATGCGGTCGGCCGCCAGCATCACGGCGGGATCATGCTCCACCACCACCAGCGTGTTGCCGGCATCGCGCAACCGATGCATGGCCTGGGTGATGCGGTTCATGTCGCGCGGATGCAGGCCGATGGACGGCTCATCGAGCACGAAGAGCGTGTTGACCAGCGAGGTGCCCAGCGCGGTGGTGAGGTTGATGCGCTGCACCTCGCCACCCGACAGCGTGCGGCTTTGCCGATCCAGCGTGAGGTAGCCAATGCCGACATCGCACAGGTATTTCACCCGGGTCTGGATTTCCTCGAACAGCAATTTGAGCGCCTGGGCTTCGCCGTGCCCGGCTCCTTCCCCAGCGGGGGAGGGAGTCAGCCCGATGCCCTCAAAAAACGTTTTTAACCTGTCAATCGGCAGACGCATCAGGTCATGCAGGCACAGGCCCGGCAAGGCTTCGAGTTGCTGACGGCTCCACTGCACGCCCACCGGCATGAAGCGCTGGCCAGGCGGCAGCACCGCATCGGCAGCCTCTTTGGAGCCGAGCCGCCAGAGCAGGGATTCCAGCTTGAGGCGCGCGCCGCCGCAGGTGTCGCACTGGGTGTAGCTGCGGTACTTGGACAGCAGCACACGGATGTGCATTTTGTAGGCCTTGCTTTCCAGGTAGGCAAAGAAGCGCTTGATGCCAAACCAGTGCTGGTTCCATTTGCCGTTCCAGCTCGGCGAGCCATTGATCACCCAGGCCTGCTGCTCGGGTGTGAGCTTGTACCAGGGCGTGTCGCGCGGAATGCCGGCCGTTTCGGCGTGGCGCATCAAATCGTCCTGCGCCTCCTGCCACGCCGGTGTCTGCATGACCTTGACGGCGCCGGCGCGCAGCGTGAGTTTGTCGTTGGGTATCACCAGGCCGTAGTCGACGCCGATGACCCGGCCAAAGCCGCGGCAAGTCTCGCAGGCGCCCATGGCCGAATTGAAGGAAAACAGCGACGGTGTCGGGTCGGTGTAGCGCGTGTCGCTGTCGGGGCAGTGCAGGCCCGTGGAAAAGCGCCACATCTCGTCGGGCGCGGCGGAAGAGGACGACGCGGGGCCTGCGCCCATCACATACACATTGAGCCGGCCGCCACCGCGTTTCAGCGCCATTTCGATGGCTTCAATCGCCCGGACTTTTTCGGTGGTCTGGATGCGAAAGCGGTCAGCCACCACGTCGAGCAGCTTGTGCGGGCCGGCTGGTGTGCTGATCTGCCGCTCGGCATGCACCCGCGTGAAGCCGCTGGCGGACAGCCATTGCGTCACCTCTTCCGCGCTGGTGTTGCCGGGCAACTCGACCGGGAAGGTCATCACCAGGCGGACCCCCACGCTTGTCGCTTCGCGTACTTCGCTGCCCCCCGAGGGGGTTAACTCTCCTTGGGACGGCCCTGCGGAGAATTGGACCCCCACGCTTGTCGCTTCGCGCACCGCCGGCGCAGCGCTGCCCCTTTCATCATGAAGAGGGGCTAATTCTCGTTGGGGTGGCGCTGCCGAAAGTTGGGCCTGCTCCAGGGCTGCCGTGCGCGCCATCAGTTCTGCGTAAATCGATTCCGGCGAATCATGGCGCACCAGCCGTGCCGTCTGTTTGTCAAACAGCTGGGCGGAGCGGGCGTACAAGAGCTTCAGGTGGTCATTGAGTTCCGTCATCGTGCCCACGGTGGAGCGCGAACTGCGCACCGGATTGCTCTGGTCGATCGCAATGGCGGGCGGCACGCCCTCGACCTTGTCGACGGCCGGCTTGTCCATGCGATCCAGAAACTGACGGGCGTAGGCCGAGAACGTCTCGACATAGCGACGCTGGCCCTCGGCGAACAGCGTGTCAAACACCAGCGAGGATTTTCCGGAACCGCTGGGGCCGGTGACCACCGTCAGTTCGCCGGTGCGGATATCCAGATCGAGATTTTTGAGGTTGTGCTGTCGCGCACCGCGGATGCGGATGGTTCCCTGGGACATTGCTGGGTCTTTCCTGAAGAGGTCAAACATTCTAGACAGAGGCTCCGCGCGTGCGGAACGTAGGGTTAAAGCATTACGCCTGCCGCGCCGGCGCGCCTGCTTGTGACTTTCTGTTCGTCATTTCCTGTTCGTGGTTTTTCCTGTTCGTGATTTCCCCACTTCCTTATTCGGCGAGGATGCGTAAACTGAACGCCACCAGGAGCAAAACATGAAAAAACTGAACTTGTGGTGCGGCGCCATTGTGCTGATGGCCCTGAGCCACGCCAGCCAGGCGCAAATCCTGATCGGACAGACCGCCGGATTTACCGGCGCGGTGGGCGCGGGTGTCAAGGAAACCACAGAAGGCGCCAAGCTTTACATTGACGCCATCAACGCCAAGGGCGGCGTCAACGGCCAGAAGATTGAGCTGGTCTCGCTCGACGACAAGTTCGACCCCAAGCTGGCGGCCGAGAATGCACGCCAGCTGATTGAAGAGCAGAACGTGGTGGCGATGTTCCTGACGCGCGGTACACCCCACACGGAAGGCATCATTCCCATCCTTGAAAAAAATGGCGTGCCGCTGATCGGCCCGTCCACCGGCGCCATGGTGCTGCACCAGCCCGTCAAAAAGCACGTCTTCAATGTGCGCGCCACCTACCAGCGCGAAGCCGAAAAAGCCATCACCCACCTGCATTCCATGGGCATCACGCGGATCGGCATTGTTTACGCGGACGACAGCTTCGGCGCCGACGGCGTGGCCGGCGCGCAAAAAGGCCTGACGACGGCCAAGCTGCAGCCCGTCGTGCTGGAAAAATTCAACCGCGCCAAGCCCGACTTCGCACCGATTGCCCCCAAGGTTTTTCAGTCCAATGCGCAGGCCGTCATGATGGTGGCCTCCGGCCAGGCGGTGGTTGATGGCGTCAAGGCCTTCCGCGCGGCGGGCTCTGCGGCACAGATTGTGACGCTGTCCAACAATGCCTCCAGCGGTTTTGTGAAGAGCCTGGGCGAGAACGCGCGGGGCGTGATCGTCACGCAGGTCTTTCCCTACGAGCGCTCCATTGCCTACCCCATGGTCAGGGAAGCCCAGGAGATGGCCAAGGCCAAGGGGCAGAGCGAAGTCACGCCCGCCATGCTGGAGGGCTTTGCCGCGGCCAAGGTGCTGGTGGAAGGCCTGCGCCGGGCCGGTGCCAAACCCACCCGCGAAAAAATCCAGGCGGCCCTGGAAGGTCTTCGCAAACTGGACATTGGCGGGCTGGAAGTGAACTACAGCACGGAAGACCACACCGGGCTTGATTTCGCCGACCTGTCCATCATCGGGACCGACGGGAAATTCAAGCGCTGAAGGGAAGACCTCCCTCTTTCTCTTTTTCTTCTCTTTTTCTTCTCTTCTCTTTTCTTTCTCTCTTTTTTTCTCTTTATTTGCGGCCGAGACGGCGCCGTATCACGCGCCAACGCCGGCCGTGCACCCCGCCCTCACAGCCTCAGCCATACAGGGCACGCTCGAGCTCTCTGAATTTCTCGGCGCCCACGGCTTCCTGGATCCTGGGTGCCAGTTCCTTCAGCTTCTCCAGGTCGCCAGCAGCCTCTACTGCCAGGTTGAGCCGGAAGCCCCGCAAGCCCAGGCCTGCAGTGAGCCGCGTGGCCACCGGATAGGCCCTTGAATAGTGCTCCTGCGCGCTCTGCGTCGGTGTTCCGTCCGGATTTTGCGAGGCGGCGGGAGACACCGCGCCCTGTGGTTCCACCACGGCAGACGGTGCGGCCGCAGTGGCCGCCAGCAGCCCCAGTGCCACCAGCTGATTGACATCCTCGAGCGTCACACCCAGACCGGCCGTTGCCTTGAGAACCTCTTCGGTACTGCGCTTGCCGTCGAACATGATGAATGCCGAACGCTGCCGGGGGAGGAGCGCAAGCGAACGGTTCTGCAGGGCCGACTGACCCAACTCGGTCTTTGTGTAAATCATCAGCTTGTCTCCACTGGATGCGCTCCCCGCCCGACACCGCGCGGTGCCGGTTGCTGGAAGCGCTGGTTGTGCCTGGCTGTTTCGCCATTCGTGAGTGGAATTTAACCGATTTGCGGGCCATTGAGCAGTTCAAATGAGCAGGTCAAATCATCATGCAGGCATCCCAACCATATTCCACATGCCCCTCCACATGCCCGTCCCTCCTGGCACCCTGCCCGCGAGTGCGCACCGGGCTTCAGGCGGCAAACCGGGCGCCTTCGCCAGCCGCCATGAAGACCGGCGCAGCAGTTGGCGCAGCGCCATGCTTTTCACCACTGATGTCAATATCGCCGCCCTTGTTCAGCAGGAACAGGGCGAGCAATGCAAACACGATAAATCCAACCACAATTTTCCACATGCTCTTTCTCCAAAAAAAAAGCCCTCGGCAGATGATGACGAGGGCCCTTGAGTTTCAAGGGATCGTTTCGGTCAGCACGGGCGGCCAGGGCCCGCGCTGCCTTGAGACCGGTCAGTCGTTGGCGTAGATGTCAACGTTCTTGGTTTCCTTGATGAACAGGGTGCCGATCACAAAGGTAGCGCCGGCAATGATGATCGGGTACCACAGGCCGTTGTACATGTTGCCGGTCTGGGCCACGATGGCGAAGGCGGTGGTCGGCAGCAGGCCGCCAAACCAGCCATTACCGATGTGATAAGGCAGGCTCATGGACGTGTAGCGAATACGGGTGGGGAACAGCTCCACCAGCATGGCGGCAATCGGTCCGTACACCATGGTCACCAGCACCACCAGATAGAACAGGATGGCCGTGACCATGACCTTGTCCACCTTGGCGGGGTCTGCCTTGCTGGGGTAGCCGGCAGCCTTCAGGTCGTCCGCAACGGCTTTCTTGAATTCAGCATCCCTCTTCTTGGCATCATCGGCGCTCAGGCCCTTGGCAGCGTAGCTGGAAATGGCGGTCTCACCAATCTTGATGGTGGCCACCGTACCTGCAGGCGCTTCAACGTTGTCGTAGCTCACCGATGCACCGGCCAGCACCTGCTTGGCAATGTCGCAGGAGCTGGTGAACTTGGCCGTGCCGGTCGGGTTGAACTGGAATGAGCACTCTTTCGGATCAGCCGTCACCACCACCTTGTTCTTGGCTTGCGCTGCAGCCAGGTCGGGGTTGGCGGCTTTCGTCAGCGCACCGAACACCGGGAAGTAGGTCACCACGGCGAGCAGGCAGCCTGCCATGATGATGGGCTTGCGGCCAATCTTGTCGGACAGGGCGCCGAACACGACGAAAAATGGCGTGCCCAGGATCAGCGAATAGGCCACCAGAATGTTGGCGGTAGGACCGTCAACCTTGAGCGCCTGGGTCAGGAAGAACAGCGCGTAGAACTGGCCGGAGTACCACACCACGGCCTGGCCGGCGGTCAGACCGATCAGCGCCAGAATCACGATCTTCAGGTTTTTCCACTGGCCGAAAGATTCGGACAGCGGCGCTTTGGAGGTCTTGCCCTCTGCCTTCATTTTTTGGAAAGCAGGCGACTCGTTCATGGACAGGCGGATGTACACAGACACGGCCAGCAACAGGATCGAGACGATGAAGGGAACACGCCAGCCCCAGTCGGCAAAAGCGGCCTCGCCAATGGCGGTGCGCGTGCCCAGGATCACCATCAGCGACAGGAAGAGACCCAGCGTGGCCGTGGTCTGAATCCACGAGGTGTAAGCACCGCGCTTGTGTGCCGGCGCATGCTCGGCCACATACACCGCCGCGCCGCCGTACTCGCCACCGAGTGCCAGGCCCTGCAGCATGCGCAGTGCGATCAGGATCACCGGAGCGGCAACGCCGATGGAGGCATAACTGGGCAGCAGGCCCACGATGAAGGTCGACAAGCCCATGATCACGATGGTGACCAGGAAGGTGTACTTGCGGCCAATCATGTCACCCAGGCGTCCGAACACCAGCGCGCCGAAAGGACGCACGATGAAACCGGCGGCAAAAGCCAGCAGCGCGAAAATGAACGCCGAACCGGCGTCCAGTCCGCTGAAGAACTGCTTGGCAATAATGGCGGCAAGTGAACCGTAGAGGTAAAAGTCATACCACTCGAATACGGTGCCCAGCGATGAGGCGAAGATCACTTTCTTCTGCTCAGCTGTCATGGGTCGGTTGTCGACTGCTGTTGACATGATGGTTGTCTCCAAAATAGTAGTGCTTCCGAAGTGGAAGCTGTACTCATTATTTTGGGTGTCCCTGACCTAGCTCTGACGTGAAACTAACAGGACCTTGCGCCAAACTTATGCGGGGCTGACAAGTCAAGGGGAAACCCTTGAAGAAATTTTCAGCATGCGAATCGTCCTAGGGAAAACGATTAGCGGCGGCGCGTCACCCCTGACGGCAGCTGACTGACGGCGGTCCAGTCGGGCCCGGCAAACCACGGCTCATCCAGCAGGTAGTCCCGCAGCATCGGCAGCGAGTCCAGGCCCCAGAACAGTTTGTCATCGACCCTGAAAGCGGGCACGCCGAAAACACTCTGCGCAATCGCGTCGTCGGTATTTGTCTTCAGTTGCGCCTTGACCTCTTCGCCCTGCATGTCGCGCAGCGGGGCCAGCTGCTGCACGAGGGATGCAAGGCGCTGCGCATCGGAGGCGTCAGCGCCACCACGCCAGATGTGGCGAAAAACGGTTTCACACACATAGCGATTGGGCGCACCCGGCTCTGCCTCGGGTGCGCACGCCAGGGCGAGCCGCAACAGGGGCAAGGGATTGAACGGATGGCTGGCCGGCATCTGCATGGGAATGCCCCGGTTGTGCGCCATCCACAGCACATGCCGGTATGTCCAGTCGCGCTTCGGGGCGATCTCCGCCGGGCCCAGCTGGCCGTGGTGCTTGAGCATGCCGGCAAAAAGCACCGGCGTGTAGCCAACGCTGTAGCTCACACCCTTCAAGGCTTCAGGCAGGTGTTCAAACGCCAGGTATGCATAGGGCGAGAGGAAGTCGAGATAAAACGTGATGTGCTTCATGGTCGTCCCTCTTGTGTTTGCTCGTGCTCTTGCTCTTGCTCTTGCTCTTGCTCTTGCGTTTGCGTTTGCGTTTGCATTGCGCCAGGCAACGCTGCGTTCCGGTTGCTGCGGTGAATGACGGCGACAAGCGTTCTTCGTTTAGCTCTGCAGCCCCGTGATGCGTTGCCCTATGGTCTGCCAGAGGGCGCGCTGGGCCTCGGGGCCGGAGCGGCCCCAGGCCGAAATCTCGCCGAGCGTGCGAAAACAGCCTTCGCACCAGCCGGTGTCCGCATTGATGCGGCAAACAGAGATGCAGGGCGAAGGAACCACATCACCGGCAGCGCTGACCGTGCGCGCACGCTCGGTCACCAAATCAATGGCGTTCTGGCGGGCCATCGTTTCTTCATCCAGGTCTACCGCGACATCGACCACCGGCGCGCCCGTCAGCAGCTCGAGTTCCTGCGGCATGAGTTTAAATACCGCATGCGGATGCCCGGCGGCGGCCCACACCTCCTCAAAGCGCAACAGGCTCAGGTCGACAAGGGTGATCACGTCTGCGGCATGCGCCAGCGGCGACACGCCGCCGATGGAAAATCCGGTTTTGGCTTTCACAAACTCGGCGTCGGCCCGGCCAATGCGCCTGCCGTCGCTGCACACCAGGGCTTCGACTTTTCTTTCGTCGACCCGCCTGTCACCGGAGGTGACCACCAGCACGGCGGCGTCATCCGACTTGCGGCGAAAGATGATGCTCTTGGCAATCTGCCCCAGCTTCACGCCCAGCGCATCGGCGGCCTGCTGCGCCGTGCGCGCAGCATCGTCGAGCATGACCGGCAAATGCGGGTGGCCGCTTTCCTGCAGGACGGCAGCCACTCTCTGCACCCCTTCCGGCAAGGCTTTCAGTTCAGCGCCACACATCAACCCATCCTCTTGTTAAGCAAGGCCGTCGCCGCGCGGGAATTGGGCTTGCGCTCCAGGAAATCGCTGATGAACTTCCCGGCGTCGATCAGCTTGTCCATGTCAATGCCCGTCTCAATGCCCATGCCGTGCAGCAGGTACACGACATCTTCGGTTGCCACGTTGCCGGTGGCGCCTTTGGCAAACGGGCAGCCGCCGAGGCCAGCCGACGAGGTGTCGAATTGCCAGATGCCCATCTGCAGGGACGCCAGCGTGTTGCTCAGCGCCTGCCCGTAGGTATCGTGAAAGTGGCCCGACACGTCGTCGAGGGCATAGTGCTTGAGCGCGGCCTCCAGGGCGCGCTGCACCTTCAGGGGCGTGCCCACGCCAATGGTGTCGGCCACGCCGATGTGCTGCACGCCAATGTCCTTCATGAGGCGCGCCACCAGCTCGACCCGTTGCGGTGCGATCTCGCCTTCGTAGGGGCATCCGACGGTGCACGAGATGGCGCCGCGAACATAAATGCCGTTGGCCTTGGCCGCTGCCACCACCGGGCGGAAACGCTCGATGCTCTCGGCAATGGAGCAATTGATGTTGCGCTGGCTGAAGGCTTCGCTGGCCGCGGCAAACACCACGATCTCGTCGGGCCACAACTCACGCGCCGGCGCGAGCGCCGCCTCAAACCCCTGCATGTTCGGGGTGAGCACGGAGTAGCGCACGCCGGGCTTGCGCCGTATGCCGGCCATCACCTCCGCGTTGTCGGCCATCTGCGGCACCCATTTGGGCGACACAAAACTGGTGACTTCAATTTCATTGAGGCCGGCGTCCTGCAGGCGGTGCACCAGCTCGATCTTCACGGCGGCAGGCACCGGTGCCTTTTCGTTCTGCAGGCCGTCGCGCGGGCCGACGTCGACGATTTTGACTTTGGATGGAAGTTTCATGTGTGGTCCTTCAGAGCAAGCAGGGGCCGCAGAACCGGCTTAGCCGGGCCGCAGGCGCAGCGGCCCCCTCGGGAGGCAGGGAGTTACGCGAAGCGAACGACCGTGGGGCGCAACTGTGGCCGCAAGCTGGAGACCGGTTCTCAAGCAAGCAGGGGCCGCGGAACCGGCTTAGCCGGGCCGCAGGCGCAGCGGCCCCCTCGGGGGGCAGGGAGTTACGCGCAGCGAACGACCGTGGGGGCAACATCAGTATCCTTTTTTTGGGTCAACCACACCGGCAAGGCTGGCAATCGGCGCGCCACTGTGCAGCGCGCGTATCTTCCCCGCAATCTGCGCAATGCTCTCCTCGCGCAGCGTTCGGGCCGAGGTGTGCGGCGTCACGGTGATGCGGGGGTGCGCCCAGAATGGATGCGACGCGGGCAGCGGTTCCGTGCGGAACACATCCAGCATGGCGCCCGCGATGTGGCCGCTGTCAATCAGGGCGATCAGGTCTTCGTCCACCAGATGGCCACCCCGTGCCACGTTGATCACATAGGCGCCGGGCTGCAGCCGGGCCAGCGTGTCGCGACGCATGATGCCCTCGGTGTCCGGCGTCAGCGGCAGCAGACAGACCAGAATCCGGGTGGCCGCCAGGAATTCCGGAAACCCCGCCTCGCCGGCAAAGCATTGCATGCCGGCCACGGTTTTTGCCGAGCGGCTCCAGCCCATCACCGGAAAGTCGAACTGCGCCAGGGCCTGGCCCACGCGCTCGCCCAACACCCCCAGCCCCATCACGCCGACCGGAAAGTCCTTGCGCTGGCGGGTTTTCCGGTACGACCATTTGCCCTGCGCCGCATCGGCCTCATAGCCGTCGAACTCGCGGAAGTGGCGGATCACGGCATGGCAGACATACTCGGCCATCTGCACCGACATGCCGGCATCGTCCAGCCGGACGACCGGCGTGCCGGCGGGCAGGCGCAGCTTCATCAGCGCATCCACGCCGGCGCCAATATTGAAGATGCCTTTGAGCCGGGTCTGCTCATCCATAAATTGTTGCGGCGGCGCCCAGACGACCGCGTAGTCCGCCGGCGCCGCGCCCGCGGACCACAGCTCAACCTCCGCATCGGGCAGGGCGGCGCGCAGGCCTTCGAGCCAGGGCTGGGTTTTGGTGTCGGTACAGCAAAAACTGATGCGCATGGGTGCTTCCAGGAAAGATCAACTCCCGATCTTAAGCAGTTCCGCGCCTTCAGCCACCTGATCGCCGGGCGCATAGAGCACCTCCTGCACCACGCCGTCGGCCGGCGCCGCAATCGTATGCTCCATTTTCATGGCTTCCATCACCGCCAGCGCCTGGCCCTTGCTGACCTTGTCACCCGCCTTGACGGCGAACGAAACGACCTTGCCCGGCATCGGTGCGGTCAGGCGCCCGGTTTCGTGGTGGGCCATACCGGCATGCTCGAGCAGATCAATGACCGTGATCTGCGTGGCGCCTTCAGGCGCAAATACATAGACCACCTCACCCAGCCGGTAGATCTGCAGCTTCAGGCACTGCGCGCCAATCTCCATGTTCACCCCGCCGCCCACGTCCTCGTAGCTGAGCAGTGCCGCCACGCCGCCGACCTCCAGTTGCATGGCGCCGTCATGGAAGCGCAGCAGTTCGGCCTGGATGGTGTCGCCATGAAATTCAAACTCGAAGGGCCGGGTGCTGGGGCCGTGCGAGCGCCAGCCATCGGTTTTACTGAAGGGGTCGGCCGTCTCGGCCGATTTTTCGGCACGCAGCGTCGACACCACCGCCGCAGCCGCCGCCGCCTGCAGGCCGAGTTTTTCCTGGTGGAACAAAACCGCTTCCTCGCGCGGAATCAAGCCCGTATCGAGATCGGCCACGGCAAAAGAGTGGCTCTGAACAACGTGCCGCAGGAACTGCACATTGGTCTGCAGGCCGACCACATGAAACTCGGCCAATGCGTGGTCGAGCCGCGCCAGCGCTTGCTCGCGCGTGTCGCCATGCACAATCAGCTTGGCAACCATGGAATCGTAATAGGGCGAGATGGCATCGCCCTCGCGCACCCCATCGTCCACGCGTACGGTGCCCCGTTCAAAGCTGGTACAGACCGGCTTCTGGTAGACATGCAGGGTGCCGGTTGCCGGCAGGAAATTGTTGTCCGGGTTTTCGGCGCAGATTCGCGCCTCGATCGCATGGCCCTGGATGCGCAGCTGCTCCTGCTTCAGCGGCAGCTTCTCGCCCGAGGCCACGCGCAATTGCCACTCCACCAGGTCCAGCCCGGTAATGGCTTCGGTCACAGGGTGTTCGACCTGCAAGCGCGTGTTCATTTCCATGAAAAAGAAATTCATCGTGCCGTCAACGCGCTGCTCCACAATGAATTCCACCGTCCCGGCGCCGACATAGTTCACGGCGCGTGCCGCCGCCACGGCGGCTTCGCCCATTTGCTGGCGCATGGCCTCGGTCATGCCCGGCGCCGGGGCTTCTTCCAGCACCTTCTGGTGGCGGCGCTGCACCGAACAATCGCGCTCGAACAGATAAACGTAGTTGTCATGGGCGTCGCCAAACACCTGAATTTCAATATGGCGGGGCCGCTGGGCGTACTTTTCAACCAGCACGGCATCATCGCCAAAGCTGTGCATGGCTTCGCGCTTGCACGAGGCCAGCGCGGCCTCAAAGTCTTCTGATTTCTCGACTGCACGCATGCCTTTGCCGCCACCGCCGGCACTCGCCTTGATCAGCACCGGGTAGCCGATGCTGTCGGCCTCGCGCTTGAGCAGCGCCGGGTCCTGGTCACTGCCGTGGTAACCGGGCACCAGCGGCACGCCGGCCTTTTCCATGAGCTGCTTGGATTCGGCCTTCAGGCCCATGGCCTTGATGGCCGATGCAGGGGGACCGATAAACACCAGGCCCGCACGGGCGCAGGCTTCGGCAAACTCTTCGTTTTCACTGAGAAAGCCATAGCCCGGATGAATCGCCTGGGCGCCAGTGGCCTGGGCGGCCTCAATGATGCGCTCCCAGCGCAAATAGCTCTCCTGGGGCGCACTGCCGCCGATGTGGATCGCCTCGTCGCAAGCACTCACATGCATGGCGTCGACGTCGGCATCGGAATAGACCGCTACGGTCTTGATGGCCATGCGCCGCGCCGTGGCCGCAACCCGGCAGGCGATCTCACCCCGATTGGCAATCAGTATTTTTTTAAACATTTTTGTCGTTTCTGGAAAAAGGAGACTTCAAGGTAAAGGCAGGCGTGGGACCCGGATCCGGCTTGCCGCTGAAAATGCGGGCGACCCGCGCAAACAACTGCATCAGGAAGCGCCAGCAGGTGCGTATCAGCCAGATGCTGAGCGCCAGCAGCAGCACCAGCACCACCGCAAAAACAAAAGGATGCACCACAGCAAGCCACAGGCCCAGCGGCACCATGCCATCTTCCAGCAGCGAGGCCCCCACGTTGCTGAAGGGCTCGGGCGAAGTGTTGATGGCCGCACGCGTCGTGGCCTTGGCCGCGTGGCTGGTGGCAGCCAGCGTGCCGCCCGCCAGCGCGGCGACCAGGGCCATCACGCCGCTGTCGGCACCGAACACCCCGGCGGCCAGCGCCGCACCGGCGGGTATGCGGATCAGCGTGTGCACCATATCCCACAGCGAGTCCAGCCCGGGGATCTTGTCGGCAAAAAACTCCATGAACACCATGAAGCCGCAGGCACCCAGCACCACCGGGTGCGCCAGCAGACGCAGGCCCTGCGGCAGCTCAACCCAGCCCATGAAGCCCGCCAGGCCGGTGAGCAGCATCACCAGGTACAGGCGCACACCGCTGGCCCAGCCCAGCGCGGCGGCCAGGGCGATCAGTTGTGCGGTGTCAAGTGTCTGCATGGGTGCCTCGGTCAGGGTTTACCGGCCGCCAGCCAGCTCGGCTTTCGCTTTTGCAGAAACGATTGCAAACCCTCACGCCCTTCGGCGCTCACGCGCACATCGGCAATGCCTTCCACCGTCATCTGCACCAGCGCCGGCGTGATGAGCTGTTCGGCCACATCCTGAACCAGCTTTTTGCACAGCCTGACGGCCTCGGGGCCGACGTTGACCAGGGCCTGCGCCAGCTCTGCCACTTTGGCGTCCAGGCCTTCCGCCTGGACGACTTCGTGCACAAAGCCGATGCGCAGCGCCTCGGCAGCGTCAAAGCGCTCCGCCGTCAAAAAGTAGCGGTGTGCCGCACGCGCACCCATGGCACGAATGACATACGGGCTGATGGTGGCCGGTATCAAGCCGAGCTTGACCTCGCTGAGGCAGTACTGCGCCGTATCCACCGAGACGGCGATGTCGCAGGCCGCGACCAGGCCGGTGCCGCCGGCATAGACGTCGCCCTGCACTTTCGCAATAGTAGGCTTGGGGCATTCATACACCGTCCGCATCATCGTGGCCAGCCGCCCGGCGTCTTCCAGGTTCTGCTCCCGCGTGTAGTCGGCCATGCTGCGCATCCAGTTCAGGTCGGCGCCGGCGCAAAACGCCGGACCATTGGCCGCCAGCACGATGCAGCGCACATCGGTGCGCGCGCCCAATTCAGCAAAGGCCTGAGTCATTTCGACAATGACCTCGTCATTGAAGGCATTGCGCACTTCCGGACGGTTAAGGGTGACGGTGGCCACCAGCCCGGCGACCTGTAGTTGTAAGTGGTTCATTTTGCGGCAACCTTGTTCATGCAGTCAGACTTTTCAAACTCAATATCAATATCAATATCAATATCAAATATCAATAACGCTTGGCCACTTCTTCCAGCATGACCTCCGTCGCGCCGCCGCCTATGCCCAGCACGCGGGCATCGCGCCAGAGGCGTTCAATGGCCGTTTCGCGGATAAAGCCCATGCCGCCATGAAACTGCTGGCAGGTTTGCAGCACTTCATTGACCAGCTCACCCGTCAGCGCCTTGAGCATGGACACCTCCTGCACGATGTCACGGCCCTGCGTGACCGACCAGGCGCAGTGGTACATGAACTGCCGGGCAGCGCGGGTCTTGGCGTCCAGCATGGCGATGCGCTGGCGGATGGTCTGCTTGTCCCACAGCGTGGCGCCAAAGGCCTGGCGCTGGCGCACATGGTCCAGCGTCATCTTCAAGGCCTGGGTGCAGTGGCCCACCGCCATGGCGGCCAGGGCGATGCGCTCGGTCTGAAAGTTCTTCATCACCGAATAAAAGCCTTTGCCTTCTTCGCCCAACAGGTTTTCGGTCGGGATGCGCACGTTGTCAAACACCAGCTCGGCCGTGTCGGACGACAGCCAGCCGGTTTTCTTCAGCGCGCGGCCCACCGTGAAGCCGGGCGTGCCTTTTTCAACGATGAACATCGACATGTCATGCCGCGCCGTGCCGGTCTTGGCCGCCACGAAATACAGGTTGGCATGCACGCCGTTGGTGATGAACATCTTGGTGCCGTTGAGCACCCACTCGTCACCCTCGCGCCTGGCGGTGGTGCGCATACCGGCCACGTCGGAGCCCGCGCCGGACTCGCTGATGCCCACCGCGGTGATCGTCTTGCCGGCAATCACATCCGGCATATAGCGCGCTTTCTGCGCGGCGTTTCCGGCGTGAAAGAGATGCGGACTGGCCATGTCGGTGTGCACCAGCACCGTGATGATGAAGCCGCCAAAGGTGGACTGCGACAGCGCCTCGGCAAACACGAGGTTGGTCAGCGCGTCGGCCTCGCCTCCGCCGTATTCCGCCTCATACATCAGGCCCAGCAGCCCGGCCTGCCCCATCTTGCGCAGCACCTCGCGCGGCACGCAACCCGCTTCTTCCCAGGCGGCGGCGTAGGGCTCGACCTCGCGGGCAAGGAAGCGGGCGACCTGGTCGCGCAGCAACTCATGCTCGGGGGTGATGTAGATGTTGTCCATGGTGTCTCCGCGCGGCGTTTATGTTTTATGGGGATACCTAGCCGCTACATCCGGAACACGCCGAATTTCGTCTCGGGGATGGGCTGGTTGAGCGTGGCCGACAGCCCCAGCGCCAGCACGCGGCGCGTGTCGGCCGGGTCAATCACGCCGTCGTCCCAGCCGCGGGCGCTGGAGTAATACGGATGGGACTGGTGGCCAAACTGGTCGAGCACCGGCTGCTTGAAGGCGGCCTCTTCTTCGGCGCTCCAGCTGCCGCCCTTGGCTTCAATCGCATCGCGCTTCACGGTGGCCAGCACGCCGGCAGCCTGCTCGCCGCCCATCACGCAGATGCGGGCGTTGGGCCACATCCACAAAAAGCGCGGCGAATAGGCGCGGCCGCACATGCCGTAGTTGCCGGCACCGTAGCTACCGCCAATGATGACGGTGAACTTGGGCACCTGGGCGGTGGCCACCGCCATCACCATCTTGGCGCCGTGGCGCGCGATGCCTTCGGCTTCGTACTTGCGGCCCACCATGAAGCCGGTGATGTTCTGCAAAAACACCAGCGGGATCTTGCGCTGGCAGCACAGCTCGATGAAGTGCGCACCCTTCTGCGCTGACTCGCTGAACAGGATGCCGTTGTTGGCAATGATGCCCACCGGCATGCCTTCAATGTGCGCAAAGCCGCACACCAGCGTGGCGCCAAAGCGCGCCTTGAACTCATGAAACTCGCTGCCATCCACGATGCGCGCAATCACCTCGCGCACGTCGTAGGGCTTGCGCGTGTCGGTCGGGATCACGCCATGCAGCTCCTGCGGGCTATAGAGCGGCGGCGCCGGGGTGCGCAGGATTTGCCCGGGCTGCTTGGTTCTGTTGAGGCTGGCCACCGCCTGCCGGGCAAGGGCCAGGGCGTGCGCGTCGTTTTGCGCCAGGTGGTCGGCCACACCCGAAAGGCGTGTGTGCACGTCGCCACCGCCCAGGTCTTCGGCCGAGACGATTTCACCAATGGCCGCCTTCACCAGCGGCGGGCCGCCCAGAAAGATCGTGCCCTGGTTCTTGACAATGATGGTTTCGTCGCTCATGGCGGGCACATAGGCACCGCCGGCCGTGCAGCTGCCCATCACCACGGCGATCTGTGCGATGCCCTGCGCGCTCATGTTGGCCTGGTTGAAGAAGATGCGGCCAAAGTGGTCGCGGTCAGGAAACACTTCATCCTGGTTGGGCAGGTTGGCGCCGCCTGAATCCACCAGGTAAATGCAGGGCAGGTTGTTTTGCTGCGCCACTTCCTGCGCCCGCAGGTGCTTTTTCACCGTCATCGGGTAGTAGGTTCCGCCCTTCACGGTGGCGTCGTTGCACACAATCATGCAGTCCACGCCATTGACGCGGCCAATGCCGGTGATGACGCCTGCGCAAGGCGCGCTGTCGCTGCCGTCCCTGTCGGGGTACATGGCATAGGCCGCCAGCGGCCCCAGCTCAAGAAAAGGCGTGCCCGGGTCCAGCAGCATCTGCACGCGGTCGCGCGGCAGCAGCTTGCCCCGCGCCACATGCCGCGCCCGCGTGACCTCTCCGCCACCCAGGGCGACTTTAGCCAGCGTGGCATTCAGGTCGTCCACCTGCGCGCGCATGGCGGCGGCATTGGCCTGGAAGTCGGCGGACCGGGCGTTGAGTTTTGTCTCCAGAGCGGGCATAGGTCATTCCTGATGAAAAGGCACAAGCAGGCGCGAAACGGCAACACGGACCGCACTGGGCCTACATGGACCCTACCCTAGAACCTGTTTACGATCTAGCGCCAAACCACTAGCTTAAGGAAAACCCGGCCCCTGCGGGCTGTCACCGAGGTTGCAAATAGCGCCACTCATGCCGAAAATCAGGGCATGCCTGTCCGTACCCCGCCCGACCGTTCCAGCCAGCCCGCCGCCGCGACACCCATGGCCTTTGCCAGAAGCATTGTGGCGGCCTACAAACGCTACGACCGCAGCCCCGCCGAGGCGCTGAAACTGGCACAGATCACGCCAGCCAGCCTGCAGCAACCCCATGGCCACATCACCGCTCGGCAGATGGAGGTGCTGTCCGGTGCCGCCATGCAGGCGCTGGACGACGAGGGCCTGGGCGCTTTTTCACGCCGGCTGCCCTGGGGCAGCTACGGCATG
This sequence comes from Polaromonas sp. P4_F9, assembly GCF_056401235.1. Classification (NCBI taxonomy): domain Bacteria; kingdom Pseudomonadati; phylum Pseudomonadota; class Betaproteobacteria; order Burkholderiales; family Comamonadaceae; genus Polaromonas; species Polaromonas sp. P4_F9. The sequence goes on from NZ_JBFUJT010000005.1 coordinate 156,108, forward strand.
CTGGCGCGCGCGTCCATCAGCTCGCCCGACCTGGGCGTCGCGCTCAAGCGGTGGTGCCGCCACCACGCGCTGCTGACTGGCGACATCCGGCTCAGGCTGACCACCAGCGACGACAGCGCCAGCATCGCCATTGACGAGCATGCCGATCTGGGCGCGGCGCGGGAGTTTTGCCTGGTGCATGTGCTGCGCAACATCCACGGCCTTGCCTGCTGGTACATCGACTCACGTATTGCGCTGCAGGGCGCCCGCTTTCCGTTCGCCATGCCGCCGCATGTCGACGCCTATCGGCACATGTTTCCCGGACCGCTGCGCTTTGACGCACCGCAGGCCGAGATCCGGTTCGACGCCCGCTATCTGGCCTTGCCCCTGCGCCGCGACGAAAAGGCTCTCCAGCAGATGCTGCAGCGCGCCTTGCCACTCACCGTATTGCAGTACCGGCGCGACCGTTTGCTGGTGCAGCAGGTGCGCCAGGCGCTGACGACGAGCCCGACCGAAACTCACAGCGCCGAAGGCATCTCCGGCCTGCTGCACATGTCAGCGCGCACGCTGCATCGGCAGCTGAAGGAGGAAGGCGCGTCGCTCCAGGCCTTGAAGGATGAGGTGCGATTCGAGCGCGCGAAGGAGTTGCTGAACCGCAGCGACAAGCCGGTGAAGCAGGTGGCGGCAGCCTCCGGGTTTCAAAATGAGAAGAGTTTTATTCGGGCGTTTCGGGAATGGACGGGGCTGTCACCTGGGGAGTTTCGGCGGAGAGCGCTGGAATGACGGAATGACGGAATGACGGAATGACGGAATGAAGAAAGCTTGCGATGTGATGTACGCCGGACCGCCGGGTAGCCGCGCCCCGCCTGCGCGCCTGCAAGGCAGCCGGTCACGGCCCATGGCAATGCAGACGACGGCAGCCGGCCAGGTCCGGTCGCCGGCGACTGCCCCTCCATAACCAGCCCGAAAAAACCGTCGCTTCAGCGCTCTGCAATGTAGTGCGACATGCGCGCGCTTTCGCCGTGCGCCAGGAAGGCGCGCACCTCGACTTCAAGCGTGTGATCGGCCACGGTAGCGCGAGCGCGCTGGTGCAGGTAGTCGGCCCATGAGGTCACCAGGAAACGCTCGACATAACGGGACGGTTCGCCCAGGTCCTTGTAGACGCGCCAGAAGGTGGCGCCATCGCGCCGGCGCGGCGCCTTCATCTGGCCAATGGTGTCGAGAAAGGCGTGGTCTTCCCCGGGGCGGATGCGGTAGGCCACCTCCACCGCCACCGGGCCGGCCTCGGGGCTGGGTTCGGCCGCCACGAACAGCTCTTCCCAGGGCGTGCCCTGTGTCACTTCGTGGTCCGCGCCCACGCGCAACGGAAACGGGCGCGCCAGCAGCAGGCCGGCGGCCATCAGCAGGCCGGCCGCGACCAGCGCGGCTGTCAGGCCGGCGATGTCGGACACCGCGCCCCAGAACGCCGAGCCGAAGGCGAAGGCGCCCAGCGCGGCCACGATATGCAGCGCCACCGCGCGCGAGCGCACCCACGGCGGCGCGCTGGACTGCGTGGCGGTGTTGAAGGTCGACATGGCCGACATCCACGCGGCGCCGCCCACCGCCATGGCGCCATAGATCAGCAGCGGCACGCGGACCCATGCGGTGAGCAGCATGACCGCAGAAAACGCCACGCAGCTGGCGCCAACGACAGCGTCGAGTCCGAAACGCACACGCATACGACCGATTACCAGACCGGTGACCACCGCGCCCATGCCCATGCAACCCATCAACAGGCCGAAGCCTTGCGCGCCGGCGCCCAGCTGGCGCTGTGCAATCACAGGCAGCAGTGCCCACAGGGCCGAGCCGGCCGCGCCAAAGGCCATGGCCCGCACCAGTTGCGCCAGGATCATGCGCGAGTGCCAGGCAAAGCGCAGCCCACTCAGCGTGCCGCTCCACAGGCGCTCGGCCGGCAGGCGCGACGGCGGGTGAGCGCGTGGCGGCCAGCGGCGAATCGATTCCCACATGACCAGCGTCGTGAATACCGTGACCGCGAACACCCAGCCCGCACCCAGGAGTGCGAACAGCACACCGGCGAGCGTGGGGCCTATGGCGCGCGCCACGTTGTAGGCAATGCTGACGGCGGTGATGGCCTGCGGCCATTCATCCCGGGGAACCGGGTCCACCACCGACGAGTTCCAGGCCGGCGTCAGCACCGCCGTGCAGCAGCCGCACACAAACACCAGGAAAAGTACCGATGCCGCCCCACCCCAGCCGCCCAGCACCAGCAAGGCCAGCAGCGCGCATGCGGCCACCTGCGCCAGCAGCGCGCTGGAGATCAGGCGCCGGCGATCGCTGGTGTCGGCCAGCACGCCCGCAGGCAGCGCCAGCAGGAACATCGGCAGGAAAACCGCGGTCTGCACGAGCGCTGCGAGGAAGGACGAACCGGTCAGCTCGACCATGAGCCAGGCGGCCACCATGGACTGCATGCCATTGCCAATGAAAAAGACGCCACCGCAAAACCAAAGCCCACGAAAGGCGGGCTGGCGCAGGGGACTCCAGATAGAGGGGGTGATCGGCATGGGATCATTCATAGGATCATTATTTCCCAGAACGGGTAACCGCAGACGACGCTGCGCAGTGATCCGTGGTGAATTCCGGACGGACCGCAATGGGTCTATTCTGTTGAAAACCCGGTTGCGTCCCTATCCAGACCAGTCAAGAATCAAATGCTGGAAAATGGATGTAGATTCGGATGCAGATTCGCGTTAACCGACAAAAGACACCCATGAACGAAGCCACTCCCACCCCCACCCCCACGCCCACTTCATTGCCCCCTCTGCCCGACCGCCTGTCGATTGACCCGCGCAGCCCTCATCACGTCGCGGCCGTGTTCGAACATGACGTGGGCATTCGATTGAATGACAAGGAGCGACTGGACGTCGGTGAGTACTGCATCAGCAAGGGCTGGGTCAAGGTGCCCGCCGGCAAGACGCTGGATCGCAAGGGCAATCCGCTGATGATCAAGTTGAAGGGCAAGGTCGAAGCGTTTTATCGATAGGTAAGGTCAGTTCGCCATGGGCCGCTACCGCCCCGGCGATCAGGCGCAGGGAGGCTCGAGCACATCCGCCGAACCCGGGCTACCCGCGTTCACGCGCGCGAGCCGTGCACACCGCGCATGCTGCCCAGACCCTGCTGCCTTGATTCGGCTATTTATTGCGGCTCGATCTTGGCATCGCGGATGGCCTTGGCCCACTTGGCGGTTTCCAGGCGGCTGCGCTGGGCCAAGGCTTCAGGCGTCCCGGGCTCGACCACGAAGCCAATCGGCGCAAATTTTTCCTGCAGGTCCTTGCTCTGTGCCGCGGCATTGATGGCCTGGTTAAGCTTGGCAATGATCTCGGGTGGAGTTCCGGCGGGCGCAAACATCGCGAAGTAGGCGATCAGTTCATAGTCCTTGAGCCCCAGCGCCTCATTGACGGTGGGCAGCTCCGGAATCGCGGGCGAGCGCTTGGTCGACGTCACCGCCAGGCCGCGGATCTTGCCCGCCTTGACCTGCGGCAGCGTCACCGCGAAATCAGCGGTGAACATCATCACTTGCCCCCCGAGGAGGTCGGTCATGGCCGCAGGACCGCTCTTGTACGGCACGTTGGTCATCTCGATGCCCGCCATGTTGGCCAGCATTTCAGAGGACACCAGCTGCGAGGTGCTGGCACTGGCAAAGGTGACATGGCCGGGCTTGGTCTTGCCCAGGTTGACCAGCTCGCGCAGGGTCTTGGCAGGCACATCGTTGTTGACGGCCACAATGAGCGGCACCGAGCCCATGTACCCCAAAGGCGCGAAGGCCGTGTCCTGGTCGTAGGGCAGCTTTTTCATCAGGCTCTTGAGGGCGGCGTTGGTGCTGTTGGTTCCGATCAGGATGGTGTAGCCGTCGGGTGCAGCCTTGGCGACGGCATCGGCCCCCAGCATGCCGTTGACGCCGGCCCTGTTGTCCACCACGATGACCTGCCCCAGCGTTTCCGACATCTTGGCCGCGAAAGCGCGTCCAATCTGGTCCGTGGCGCTCCCCGCGGCAAACGGCACGATGGCCTTGATGGGCTTGTTCGGGTAGGCCTGGCCGAAGGCGGCGAGCGAGAAACTCGCCACCGCCAGGAAAAGAATCGACTTGCACTTCATGTTTATGTCTCCTGTTAAAAACTGTTTGTTGAATACGCCAAGCTTATTCGATGGACAGGCCGAGAATGGCGGAGCTCAGGCATTTGCCATGCGCATCGAGCGCGAGAGATCGGGTGACACCCCCGCCCAATGAGTCGTGCAGAACGAAATTCAAGGCGCCCAGCTGCGGCACGACGTAGCGGTCGACCTCGCCTTTGACGATGTCCGCGTACAGCGCACGCACACGTTCCGCCGTCACGGAACGCTCAATCGCCGGGAAGTCCCTGAGATCGTAGGCAATGACGGAAATGGTCGACCGGTTTCCCTTGTCTCCGGTGCGGGAATGGGCAATTTCTCGCAATAGCATTTAAAGCTCCATCGTTGTGACAGTTGGCTGAACAAGGTCGCGCGGGACCAGCGTGGAAGCCGCGGCGATCACCTCGCGGACCGACTTGGTGACACCTCCGCCGCTGGCAGGCCCATTGAGGTACATGGCCTCCACCTCATTGGCCACCCGCTCGGCGTCTTTCCTGCTTCCCACGCGCATGGCCACGCGTGCCCGGACTTCATAGGGCTGGTAGCCAGCGGCCAGGGTTTGACCATGGATGGAATTTACCCCGATGAGTTCATAGCGGCTATCGAGGGCATCAATACCCGAACTCTCCAGGCGCTGCCGCAGTACATCCAGGGCCAGCCGGCCCCGCGCCTCGGCCCCCAAGCCAGCGTAGGAAATCTGGCCTTCGCCGATGAAGCCGTCGCGGTGTCCCACGGTCACCTTCAAGGTCGCCGGGCGCGGATGGCCGTTGGCACCTGCTATGCGTACCCGATCGGGCCCGACCTGGGTCAGCGTGACACCCGAAAAGTCCGCGACCACATCCGGCTGCAGGTATCTGGCGGGATTTTCGACCTCATACAAGAGCTGCGCCGCGCAGGTGGCAGTCGTGACGCAACCGCCCGAACCCTGCACTTTGGTGATGATCGCGCCCCCATCCGCGGACACTTCCGCGATGGGGAAGCCCAGTCTCGCCAGATCGGGCACATCGCGATAACCCGGATCGGCGAAATACCCGCCAGTGATTTGCCCGGCGCACTCCAGAAGATGCCCGACCACCGTGCCCTGACCCATCATCTTCCAGTCCGACATGGACCAGTCGAACTCATGGATGAGCGGGGCGAGAAACAGGGCCGGATCGGCAACACGTCCCGTGACGACCACATCGGCGCCGAGGCGCAGCGCCCTCACCAGCGCCTCGGCGCCAATATAGGCATTTGCTGAAAGCACGGAACTTCCGAGAGAGCGCAGCGGTGCGCCACTCTCGAGGAGGGTCAACTCGTGATCATGGAGGCGCGGCAACACGTCGTCGCCCTGAACCACCGCCACCTTCAGGCGGTCCAACCCCAGCTCCCGCGCGATGTTGATGATTTCCTGTCCCGCCGCCTGGGGATTGGCGGCCCCCATGTTGGTGATGATCTTCACCCCCCGGCCGACGCATGACAGCAGCACCGCCTCCATGCGGTCCCTGAGCAGGGGGTCAAACCCCAGACGGGCATCCCTGCTCCGCTCCAGCTGGGCCAGGGCAATCGTGCGCTCCGCCAGGCACTCGAACACCAGATAGTCCAGCTCGCCCATTTCCGCCAGCTCGATGGCGGGGGGAATGCGGTCCCCCGAGTAGCCGGCACCGGCACCAATGCGGATGGTTTTCATGGAATGGTCTTTCAGCGGGTATCTCTGTGTCAAAGTGCAACGTACCAACGTACCAACGTACCAACGTACCAATGTGGCACGGTCGCACCAGACGAACTATGGATGAAGCAAGGGCCCCTGTAAATTCGAAACTTTGGATGGGACTCAAAGGAAAATCGAATGACTCCCCTTCCCGAGGGCAAGGGCAAGGGCAAAGGCGCCTGCGGGTTCCCGTATCCGGCATCCGTGGCTATCATCGTCACGGATGAACCTGTCCACACGTCAACTTCGTGCCTTCCTGGCACTTTCTGACCTGCGCAGCTTCACGCGCGCAGCAGAGCAGATGCATTTATCCCAGCCGGCCTTCAGCTCCCTGATCCGTTCGCTGGAAGACACGCTGGCGGCGAAGCTGTTTGACAGGGACACCCGGAAAGTCGACCTCACGGCCGCCGGCCGGCGCTTTGACCGCGCCGCGCGTGAGGTGATTTCACACTTTGACGAGGTGATGGGCGGCGTCTGCCGCGATCTGAGCATTGTTGATCGCGTCGCGGTCGCGGGCATCCCCTCGCTCTGCGCCCGCTTCCTGCCCGTTGTCGTGGCCGGCTTCCGGCGCAGGCATCCGGCTATCGACATCGAGATAGTCGATGCGCTCCCGCCGCAATGCGTGGATCTGGTTCGCGACGGAAAGGTCGATCTGGCGCTGTCGACCATTGATGCAAAAGACGCTGACGTTCACAAGGAGTTACTCTGTCTTGACCGCTTTTACGTCGTCTGCAGGCAGGACCATGTGCTCGCCGGCAAGGCGACGATAGACCTCGAAGAACTCGCCCGGTTTCCGTTTATTCACTTCACCCGGCCGACCCGCCTTCGCCACCAGATCGACGCGGCATTGCGGCCACACAAACTCAACACCGTCCTGGAAGTCGAAAGGGTCGAGGCAGTCAAGGGGCTGGTGGAGAGCGGGGTGGGAATCAGCCTGGTCCCCAGCCTCACCCTTTTTCATTTCATGAGCAGCCAGATTGCGATCAAGCCCCTCACCCCACCGGGCGTCGTTCGTGAGGTCTTTCTATTGAGCGCGCCGGGACGCGCCTTATCCGCCGCAGCCGATGCCTTGGCCGAACCCATCAGAGTCCAGATGCAGTTGCTTCTGCAACCCGGCAGCCTTGAACTCGATCACGAAAAACTGGCCGCAATGGTGCCGGGTCCGCAGACATAGCGCCGCCGTTCGGGTGGGTGGGCTCACTCCGTCACCGGTCAGGCAGCGGCTCCCGCTAATTTGCAGCGACCGTTGAACCACCGCCCCCGATGCCGGAGTGGTTTCGTTGCTACACATAGGGCGCCTGACAGCAGGCGAGGCCTTACCATTGAGGCATGAAAACAACCTACATCCTTGGCGCCATTTTGGCCTGCAGCGTAACCGGAACACTGGTTGGCGCTCGCTCCGCAAAGACCGCACTCCTGCTGGCATCCGCAATACTTGCGCTCTACGGCTTGGTGCGCCTGTTGGGTTGAGAGCACGGGAGTGGGTTGGTTTGGCGTCCGGCGTGGCTCAGCGTTCCGGACAACCGGCTGACATTCAACTCATTGGCCGGAATTCTGCCGCTCTCCCAAAGCGATGTCGACCATCATCTCGCGGGCCAAGGTGCCGAGTTCCTGTCGCAACGCATCGACGGACAGGGCGGCAGGCACCAGCAAGTGCGCTTCGATCTTGAAGGTCTGCTTGCCGGACACGCCGCTGCGGACGATCTCGGTATGAATGCTCTCGATGCTGATGGCGCGCTCGGCCAGTATCTTCGTCAGCTTGCTGACGATCCCGACCCGATCCTCGCCAACCAGTTCAAGCTCAACCACACGAAGCGAGGTGGGCGTGTGGGCGCCGTCGCTCCTGGCGATGACCACCTGCAAGCCGCTGGACTCGAGTCCGCGCAGCGCGGCCACCAGCGCATCCGCGTTCCCGCGCGGCACCTCGAAGTGAACCGTGCCGGCAAATTCATTGGCAAGTTTTGTCATGCGGCTCGCCGCCCAGTTGGCACCGAAGCGCTCTGCCCGCTCAGCCAGCGAGCTCACGATGCCGTGACGGTCGGCACCCACGATCGAGACGACGAGCGAGGTAGTCGTCGACGAAACTTCCTCGGTCAACACAACAGACTTGCGGATCATGGGGGCCTTGGTGGCAAAGCCCGGATCCTGCGGATAGGCGGGAACGGAGCCCTGCAAGCGGGCGTGATGAACCACCTTGCGCAGGAGGGTCAGGCCCATCGGCGCCAGGGCGCGCTCCCATAATTCGCGCGCCGTCTCGCCTTTGGCGACAAAGCACCAGTCCTGAGCAGCGATGGCGCCTGCATCCCACCCGTCGGCCAGGTGATAGATCGAGCCCCCAGCGATCGGATCGCCTTCCAGAATCGTCCATTCGACAGCCGCAATGCCACGATGCCGGGGCAGCAGCGACGGGTGATAACCGATGCCGCCCAGGCGCGAACGCGCGAGCGCCTCGTCGCTCACCCGTGCATGCGTGTGCGCGGCGATGATGAGGTCGGTGCCCTCGGCAATCGCGTTGCCCGGAACGAACCTGGGGTTCTCGAGCACATGCACCGCGATGCCGGCCGCTTGTGCAGCCAGCGCCAGCCGATCATCCGCAGCGGGTGCGACGATGCTTGTGAACGCTATCCCTTCTTCCTTGCGCAGCGCCTCGAAGACCGAGGCGGCGAAGAAACGGGAGCCCACCAATGCGCATTTCATAGACACATCTCTTCATTCATCTGAAAGGGGAGAAAAGAAAAAGGGGAGAAGGAAAAAAAGGAGACCGCCGGAGCCGGCCGGTCTTCAGCCGGTCTTCAACCGGTAACGGTCTCGGCAACCGGCGCTGTCAAGCCAATGCGATCCAGCGCCGCCGCCAATTGCCCCACCGTGCGATCCGACTGGTGCCACTTCTCGAGCCCGAACAGCCCGACGCGGAAGGTCATGAAGTCGGCGCCTTCGTCGCATTGCAGCGGCACACCGGCGGCCGTCTGCAGCCCCTGGTCCATGAATTTTTTGCCGGACTGGATCTCGGGGTCGGTGGTGTAGCTGACCACCACGCCGGGCGCCTTGAAGCCTTCGGCGGCGACGCTGGGCAGGCCACGGCTTTCAAACAGTGCGCGCACCTTGCCGCCCAGTGCTTCCTGCTCGGCGCGCACTTTGGCAAAACCGTAGGCTTGCGTTTCCTTCATGGCGGCGCGCAGGCGCGTGAGGGCGTCGGTCGGCAGGGTGGCGTGGTAGGCGTGGCCACCTTTTTCATAGGTTTCCATGATCTGCAGCCACTTCTTCAAATCGCAGGCAAAGCTGGTGCTGGTGGTGCCTTCAATGGCCGCGCGGGCGCGCTCGCTGAGCATGACCATGGCGCAGCAGGGTGAGCTACTCCAGCCTTTTTGCGGCGCGGAAATCAGCACGTCCACGCCCGTGGCTTTCATGTCTACCCACATGGCGCCCGAGGCGATGCAGTCGAGCACGAACAGGCCGCCCACGGCGTGCACCGCATCGGCCACGGCGCGCAGGTAGTTGTCGGGCAGGATCATGCCGGAAGCGGTCTCCACATGCGGTGCGAAGACGGCGGCAGGTTTTTCTTTTGCAATGGCGGCCTGCACTTCGGCGATGGATGCGGGCGCCCAGGGTGCCTGAGCACCCGGGCCGGTTTGGCGGGCCTTGAGAACGGTGGACGAGGCGGGAATGCTCCCCATGTCAAAGATCTGCGTCCAGCGGTAGCTGAACCAGCCGTTGCGAATGACCAGCACCTGTTTGCCCGTGGCGAACTGGCGCGCCACGGCCTCCATGCCGTAGGTGCCGCTGCCGGGCACCAGCACAGCAGAGGGCGCGTTGTACACCTCCTTCAGGATGCTGGAGATGTCGGTCATCACGCCCTGGAAGCTGCGCGACATGTGGTTCAGCGCGCGGTCGGTGTACACCACCGAAAATTCAAGCAAGCCATCAGGGTCGACGTTGGGCAGCAGTCCGGGCATAGGGTTTTCTCGGGGTGGTTTGAAAAAAACGACTTGGCAGCTTAGCATGCCGAGCCGTTTTTTGCGCCCGCAGGTTTGCGCAGCGCCGCCGGCGCATCATGCCCCGCCTCCGGCGGCCTACAGCCAAACACCGCGCAACCCGCAGCCATCCCCTCCGTCACTCCCGGTGACCGTACCTTCTTAGCCACCGCCTTTCCGCAACGACCTACTGGTTAGATGCCTGCTCAAAAAACCCAATAGGGTGCAGTTCGATCGCCCAGCCGACGTTTTCGCCCAAGGTGGCCGCCGGATGCAGCGAAGCCACCCGCACCGCCTCGTCCCGGTCAGCCGCCTCAATGATGAAAAAGCCGCCAACCATTTCTTTGGCCTCGGCATAGGGGCCGTCGGTCACCTGTGGTTTGCCATCGCGCGGGCGCAAGGCAAAGGCGGCCTGCGGGCCCTCGAGCGAGGCGCTCACCACCAGGCGGCCGGTCTTCTTCAGCTCGGCGTCTTTGGCTGGGCACTGGCTCACCAGGGCCTGGACCTCGCCAGGGGGCAGTGCGGCGAATTTTTCGGGGTTGTAGTAGGCGAGGCAGAGGTATTTCATGGGGAAGTCCTTTCAGATTTTGAACCTTACACCCCTACGACGAACGACAAACCTGCATTTCGACACCCGATCCGAAAACCTTGAAAAAAGAGTTCTCTCCCTTACAAATGTCCGGCTCTCAAGTTGGCAGCGCGACAGTTATGCGCCTGGACAGCGCCGACTCGCGTTGCCGCAGAAAGGCGCGCAGCAATTCAGGGTAGTCGGGACGAACCGCGTTGCGGACCGATTCGCGTTGTGCCAGCGCACGCCGCCAGGCGTTCACCTTGGGCATATCGGTGAAGCCGGCGAAAACACCGAAATCGCCCAAATCACCGATTTCGTCGAACACGTCGAAGTACCGGAAGACCGGGCCGAACACCGCATCCACCATGCTGAACTGTTCGCCAGCGAAGTAGGGGCCGCTTCCCAGGGCCGCTTCGACCTGCTGGAACTTTGCGCGCAGCTCGGCGGCGCGGGCCGCCAGGGCTTCCTCACTGGGCGCGTTATAGAAGGCGCCGATGGTGTTGAGGATCGCAGAACCGAACTCCATCCAGCTGCGGTGCCGGGCACGTCGCAGCGCGTCTTCGGGGTGCAGGCGGGGTGCGGCTGTTTCGTCGAGGTATTCACAGATGACGGTGGATTCAAAAATCGCTTCGCCATCCACCCGCAGGACGGGCGTCTTGCCCAGCGGCGAGATCTTGAGGAACCAGGCGGGCTTGTGGGCCAGGTCAATGTCCTGCCGCTCAAAGCGGATGCCCTTCTCGGCCAGAACAATCGCCGCGCGCTGGACGTAAGGGCACAGCGTGTGGCTGATCAATGTGCGTTGGGAGGCCATGGTCTGCTCCTTCACCAGGCGGGCACAAAACGCGGACTGCGGCGCAGAGCGAAGGCTCCGTCGCCGGCCAGCCAAAGCGCCACGAAGGCCACGGTCAGGAACACGGGGTATTCCCAGCCGCCACCCTGGCTGGTGTGGACCCAGCCGTTGCCAAAGTGCACCGTCGCGGCCACGGCCATGATGGGCGCCAGCGCCAGCGACACCTGGCGGGCATACAGCCCGAGCAGGATGGCCAGGCCGCCCAGCAGTTCCGCGGCGAACACGGGGTAAGCCAGCACACCGGGGAAGCCCACGCTCGCAAAAAACTGCGCCGTTCCCGGCAAGGTGAAAACCAGCCATTTCAACAGGGCGTGGGCCATCCACATCACGCCCAGGCTGATACGAAGCAGGGTCACGCCGTAAGGGGCGGTGTTGTTGGCTTCCGGTTGCCGCATTGCATTGCTCCATTGAGTTGATTGATGGGGTAATGTAGGATTGCAATGAAGCAATGAAAATAGGCACGAGTGCAATCCATGAATGCAGCAACGCAATACAAACTCAGCGCCCCGGATATCGAGGTCGTGCTCGCGCTGGTGCGGGCCAACACCCTGGCCGAAGCGGGCGAGCGGCTTGCGGTGGATGCGTCGACAGTTTTCCGTTCGCTGCAGCGCATCGAGAAGGGTTTGGGTCAGCGTCTGTTCGAACGCTCAAGGACTGGCTACCAGCCGCTGGAACTGGCGCAGGTACTGGCAAGCCACGGGGAGCAACTCGAGGTGCAACTGGAGTCGGCCCGTTCCGCCGCGCAGGCCAGTCCCGAACAGGTCTCCGGCAGCGTGCGCCTGACCACCACCGATACCGTGCTGCATGGCCTGGTCGCGCCGGCGCTCAAGTTGCTACAGTCAACCCACCCGCTGCTGGTCTACGAGCTGCACATGGGGAACGAATTGGCCAGCCTCACGCGGCGTGATGCCGACATTGCCGTGCGTGCCACCCGGCGGCCGCCGCAGCACCTGGTGGGCAAGCATGTCGGCCCGATCCGGGTAGCGCTGTTTGCCGCCAAAAAAGGCGGCCCCAAGCGCTTCGATGCCGACATGGCCGGAAAAGTCGACTGGATCGCCCCGGACGACGCCTTGCCGGAGCACCCCTCAGTGGTCTGGCGCAAGAAGCATTTTCCCAGGGTGTCGCCGCGCTATCGGGTCAGCAGCATACTCACCGTCGCGGAGATGGTGGCGCAAGGCATGGGCATCGGGTTATTGCCGCTCTTTCTTGCGCAAGGCCGGGCCGACCTGGTGGCCTTGACCGGCGCGCTGGATGAGTGTCAGACCGAACTCTGGCTTCTGACGCATACCGAATCACGGCACCTGCGGCGGGTCTCCACGGTGTTCAGCCATCTGGCCAAACACATGGCGCTGACCTGAACTGAATGAGGCCGCGCCAGCTCAGCTCAACAGCGTCGGCAACCCGCTCATGGCCACAAAGACCCGGACGGCTCCCGTCTTCGTCAACGCACTTGGCGCGTCATGCCCCGCTTCCGGCGGGCTGTAGCCAAACACCGTCGCCCCGGCCGCCACACCCGCAGTCACGCCGGTCACCGTGTCCTCCACCACCGCACACCGCTTGGGGTCGATACCCAGCGCCGCAGCCGCCGCCAGATAAACATCCGGCGCCGGCTTGGAGCGAGGCATCTCATGCCCGCTGAAAATGCGCCCCTTGAAGTAGGGCATCAGCCCGCATTTCTCCAGTTGCAGTTCCACCTTGAAACGGTCGGCTCCCGACGCGCAGGCGATGCGGCCCTGGTACAGCTCATGAATCTTCGCCACAGCCTCCACCGCGCCGCGAATGGGCTTGACGCCCTCCATCAACCCCAGGTTGCGCCGCTCGCGGAAGTTGACCATCCAGTCCTCGGTCAGCGGCCGGCCCGTGTGGGCTTCGATGGTGGCGACCTCGTCCTTGACGGCCTTGCCGACGAAGATGCGCATGCATTCCTCGCGCGTGAGCTTCCAGCCCCGCTCTTCCAGCATGTCGCGCAACACATCGTTGGTGATCGTTTCGCTGTCGACCAGCACGCCATCACAGTCAAACAACACCGCATCGAATTTCAAAGCAAAAACCTTTCAATACTATGCATTCAGTATGCGCACCACACCCGCCAGACATGGTTCGGGTTGAGTCCTCCCCGCGTTACCCCTTCCCGCCTTTGGGGGAAGGCCGGGATGGGGGCTCCCCGCATGTGGGCGAGCGCGCCCTGGACTTGACTCCTCTCGTGGCTAGAGACAAAACTGCCCGGACGGCCCTGACTAATCGAGCAAACCTTATCCAGCCCCATTAAAGCGGAGCAAGCTGCCATGAACCAAACAGCGCTTCTCATGGGTCGCATGGCCCCCATCCCAGCCTTCCCCCAAAGGCGGGAAGGAGCAAGAAGGGCACAGAAGGAATGGATCAGCGCCATGTGCTGTGACCGGTGTGGTTGCCTCAATCACCGCGTATCGCCGTCCACATAGTACCAACGGTCTGCCTCGTGCACGAAGCGGCTGCGCTCGTGCAGGCGCACAGCCGGACTGCCGGGGCTTTTTTGCCGGGCGACAAACTCAACTTCGGCATGGGTGCCGTCCAGCTGGCGATGCTGCCGCACGTCCAGGCCCAGCCATTTGACGCCCGGGTCGAAGTCAATCGATGGCGGCCGGTGACTGGCGTGCCAGGTAGCCAGTAAGTAGTCGGCCCGTTCCCGCACAAAAGCGGTGTAACGCGAGCGCATCAGCGACTCGGCGTCGGGCGCGGGCGAACCCGCAAAGTCATCCAGGTAACGGCCACAGCATTGTGAAAAAGCCAGGGGCTTTCCGGAGGCGGCCAGGCGGCCGCAGGAGCAAGGCTGCGACGGCAGCAACGGGGGCTGGGGCATCAGCAGTATCAGCTTTTGCCGGCCTTGCGCTTTTCCCGGTCTTCCAGCGTTTCAGTCGGTCCGCCCTGCTTCGTCCATTCGCTGTACCCTCCGTCCATGTGCGCGACATTGGTCATGCCCATGTCCTGCAGCGTCTTGGTGGCCAGCGCACTGCGCCAGCCGGCGCCGCAGAACAGGATGAACTCCTTGCCCTCGTCGGCAAACACGGGCTTGTGGTACGGCGAGGCGGGGTCCACCCAGAACTCGAGCATGCCCCTGGGCGCATGGTAGGCGCCCACCACCGTGCCGCCCGCCAGCTCGCGCACATCGCGGATGTCGACGACCTGCACGTGAGGGTCAGCGAGCTTGGCTTTCACCTCGTCCACCGAGTAGCTCTTGACCTGCGCCATGGCTTCATCGACCAGGGCACGGAATCCTTTGGTAATGGGCATGTTTTGTCTCCTGCTGTGGATTGCGGACTGAATGGCGGATCAAGTCCGCATAGGCAAGTTTACGGCGTGCTTCCACACGGCTGAGCCCTGCTGGCGTCATCCCGGGCCTGAGCCAGAGCCTGTACTAAAACCAAGCCGGGCCCGCGGGACCGGCTTTGCCGGACCGCAGGCGCAGCGGCCCCCGAGGGGCTGGAGCCTGCGGCTCCAAAGCTGCTTGAGCAGCTTGGGACAGGCGACAGAGGCGAAGCGTCTCGCGAGCCGCGGCCTGCAAGGCCTCGGGAGTTACACGCAGTGAACGACCGTGGGGGCCTAAAGTGCTCTCTGGATGATGATTTTCTGCACGTCGGAGGTGCCTTCGTAGATCTGGCAAACCCGCACGTCACGGTAGATGCGCTCCACCGGAAAGTCGCTCACATAGCCATAGCCGCCCAGTGTCTGAATGGCGGCGCTGCAGACCTCTTCAGCCATCTCGCTGGCGAACAGCTTGGCCATGGCCGCTTCCTTCAGGCAGGGCCGGCCGGCATCGCGCAGGCTGGCGGCGTGCCAGATCAATTGGCGCGCGGCTTCCAGTTTGGTCGCGCACTCCGCCAGCCGGAAGCCGACCGCCTGGTGGTTGAAGATGGCGGTGCCGAAGCTCTGGCGCTCCTTGGCGTAGCCCAGCGCAAATTCAAACGCACTGCGGGCCATGCCCACGCTCTGGGCCGCGATACCGATGCGTCCACCCTCCAGCGCGCCCAGGGCAATCCTGTAGCCCTCGCCTTCGGCGCCGATCAGGTTTTCTGCCGGGATGCGGCAGTTGTCGAAGTTGATTTGCGCCGTGTCGCTGGAGTGCTGGCCCAGCTTGTCTTCCAGCCGCGCCACCACATAGCCGGGCGCGTCGGTGGGCACGATGAAGGCGCTCATGCCTTTTTTGCCGGCGCCCTTGTCCGTGACGGCAATGACGATGGCCGCGTGGCCGTTCTTGCCGCTGGTGATGAACTGCTTGACGCCGTTGATCACGTAGCTGTCGCCGTCTTTCACGGCGGTGGTTTTGAGCGACGAGGCATCGCTGCCGACATGCGGCTCGGTCAGGCAGAACACGCCCAGCATCTGGCCCTGCGCCAGCGGGGTCAGCCATTGCTTTTTCTGCGCGGCATTGCCGTAGCGCATCAGGATGGCATTGACCGGGCAGTTGGTCACGCTGATGGCGGTGCTGGTGCCGCCGTCGCCCGCGGCGATTTCTTCCAGCACCAGCGCCAGCGTCACATAGTCGAGGTGGGCGCCGCCAAACTCCTCCGGCACACAGATGCCGTAGGCGCCGAGCTCGGCCAGGCCTTTGTGCGCGTCCTTCGGGAAATGGTGCTCCTTGTCCCAGCGGGCGGCGTGGGGCCAGAGCTCCTCCTGCGCAAAGGCGCGCACGGCGTCACGGATCATTTCCTGGTCTTGTGTCAACAGCATGTGGTCACCATGATTCGAATGGGCGCCCGTCGTAGTCGAGGAACGCGCCTTTGTGTTGGGCCTTCAGAGAGGCAACGGTTTTGCGCAGGGCGGCCACGCTGTCGCTGACCGCCAGCGGCGCACTCGGGCCGCCCATGTCGGTCCGCACCCAGCCGGGCGACAGCGCCACCAGGATGGCTTTGGGGTAGTCGTGCTGGGCCGCAACCACGGCCATGTTGAGTGCGGCTTTGCTGACGCGGTAAGTCCAGCCAAAGCTGGAGCCCACCCCGCCGATGCGCCCCATGCCGCTGGTGATGAAGGCGAACTTGCCGCCCGCCGCCTCCACCAGCGGTGCGACCTGCGGGATGACCTGCATCGCGCCCAGCACGTTGGTGTGCAGGGTGCGGTCAAATTCCTCGCGTGCGGGCGGCATGGTGGCATCTGCCGTGGTGTAAACGCCGGCCACGTAGAAAGCTACGTCGATCTGCTCGCCGTCCAGCAGCCAGGCCAGGCCGCTGACGCTGGCCGGGTCGGCCACGTCCACCTTCAAGGTGTGGACATCGAGCGCGCGCAGCCGCTGCAGGCCGGCATCGTCGCGCGCCGTGGCGATCACGCGGTCGCCGGCCTCACGGTACTGGCGGACCAGTTCCAGGCCAATCCCGCGGGAAGCGCCAATGATCAACACCGTGCTCATGCGAAAGATCTCATGTAGAAAGCAGTCCGGACCATCTGGCGCGGATGCGACCAGCGGCCCTGATGACAAAACATTACATCAGCTCAACCGCCAGTGCCGTGCCCTCACCACCGCCGATGCACAGCGTCGCCACGCCTTTTTTCAGGCCRCGGGCTTTCAGCGCATGGATCAGCGTCACGATGATGCGGGCGCCGCTGGCGCCAATCGGGTGGCCCAGCGCGCAGGCGCCGCCATTCACATTCACGATGTCGTGGCTGATGCCGAGTTCTTTCATGGCGGCCATGGGCACCACGGCAAAGGCTTCATTGACTTCCCACAGGTCCACGTCCTTGACGCTCCAGCCGATCTTCTTGAGCAGCTTTTGCACCGCGCCCACCGGTGCGGTGGTGAACCACTCGGGCGCCTGGGCAAAGGTGGCGTGGCCGACGATGCGGGCGATGGGTGTGGCACCCAGCTCTTTGGCGGTGGATTCGCGGGTCAGCACCAGCGCGGCCGCGCCGTCGTTGATCGACGAGCTGGACGCGGCGGTGATGGTGCCGTCTTTCTTGAAGGCGGGCCGCAGCGTCGCAATCTTGTCGAGCTTGACCTTGCCCGGGCCTTCGTCGATGGAGATCACGGTGTCGCCGGCGCGGCCTTTGACCGTGACGGGGGTGATCTCGGCCTTGAAGGCGCCGGACTCCGTGGCCGCCTTGGCACGCTGCACGCTGGCCACCGCGAAAGCGTCCTGCGCTTCACGGGTGAACTGGTATTTTTCGGCGCACTGCTCGCCAAAGGTGCCCATGGCGCGGCCGGGCTCGTAGGCGTCTTCCAGGCCGTCGAGCATCATGTGATCAAAGATGCGGTCGTGGCCGATGCGCACACCGCTGCGGCCCTTGAGCAGCAAATGCGGCGCGTTGGTCATGCTTTCCATGCCGCCGGCCACCATCACGTCGCGGCTGCCCACCATCAGCTGGTCGTGCGCCAGCATGGTGGCTTCCATGCCGGAGCCGCACATCTTCGAAAGCGTCACGGCGCCCGCGCTGGCAGGCAAGCCGCCCTTGAAGCCGGCTTGCCGCGCCGGCGCCTGGCCCTGGCCCGCCATCAGGCAGTTGCCGAACAGGACTTCGTCGACTTTTTCAGGCGCGATGCCCGCGCGCTCAATGGCGGCCTTGATGGCGGCGCCGCCGAGGTCGTGTGCGGCAAGCGCACTGAAGTCGCCCTGGAAGCCGCCCATGGGCGTACGGGCGGCGCCGAGAATAACGATGGAATCCGACATGATGTGTGTCCTTTCAGGGTTGAATGAAAACTGTGGTGTTTTTGTCGTGCTGTTCTTGCGCTCTTGCCAGGCTCTTGCCGCGCTCAGGGTGTCATGCCACTGAGGCCGGTCAGCACCGGCTCGGGCGGAAGGTGGGTCAACAATTCGTCGTCATTGCGGCCGGGGGCATGGCGCCGGGTGAAGCGCTTTTCCCGCTCATAGGGGAAGACGTCGTGCACATGGCCGGCCTGTATGCGTGCCTGGTGGCTTTGCCAGAAATCGGCATCCAGCAAATCGCCGTGGTGCTTCATGAAAACTTCGCGCACCGCGTCATTGCCCAGCAGGAAGGGCGCGAAGGTTTCGGGAAACACGTCTTTGGATCCGACGGAATACCAGACCTCGCCGCTCATCTCTTCTTCTTCATTGCGCGGCGCCGGCACGCGGCGGAAATTGCAGTCGGTGATGTATTCGATCTCGTCGTAGTCGTAGAAAACAACCTTGCCGTGGCGCGTGATGCCGAAGTTCTTCCACAGCATGTCGCCCGGAAAGATGTTGGCCGCCACCAGGTCCTTGATGGCGTTGCCGTATTCGACCACGGCGCGCTCGATCTGGTCTTTCGCGGCGGGCTCGGCGACGCCGGCATCCAGCGCTTCCTGCAGGTAGATGTTGAGGGGGATCATGCGCCGCTCGATATAAACGTGCTTGATGATCACTTCGGTGTTGCCGTCGCCGTCGCGGTCGCTGATCTCGAGCTGGCTGGGCGCAAACTTTTGAAGTTCGGCAATCAATTCGTCATCAAACCGCGCGCGCGGAAAGGCTACTTCACTGTACTCCTGGGTATCGGCCATGCGGCCCACGCGGTCATGCTGCTTGACGAGCAGGTATTTGCCCTTGATCTGCTCCCGGCTGGTGTCTTTTTGCGGCGGATAGTAGTCCTTGATGACCTTGAAGACATAGGGAAACGAGGGCAGGTCGAACACCAGCATCACCATGCCCTTGATACCGGGCGCAATGCGGAACTTGTCGGTGGAGTGCCGCAGGTGGTGAAGAAAGTCGCGGTAAAAAAGCGTCTTGCCCTGCTTGGCCAGGCCCAGTGCGTTGTAGATTTCCGCGCGCGGCATGTGCGGCATCATGCTGCGCAGAAACTGCACGTATGCCGACGGGATGCCCATGTCCACCATGAAGTAGGCGCGCGCAAAGCTGAACAGGATGAGCAGGTCATCCTCGCCAAACAGCGCGGCATCGATCACCAGCTTGCCGCACTTGCTGTGCAATATCGGCAGGGCAAACGGCACTTCGTTGAAGCCGTTGATGATCTTGCCGACGACGTAAGCGCCCTTGTTGCGGAAAAACAGGCCCGACAGCACCTGGATCTGGAAATTGGCACGCAGCTTCACGTCGCTGAGCCGCTCGCTCATGGCCTCCAGCACATAGCCGGCATCGCGCTCCAGGTCTTCAAAGTCCAGGCGCAGATCGAAGTCGCGCACCAGCCTGATGATGATCTCGCGCAGGTTGTCGCGGGTCGGGTAGTACGCGCGGTAGGTCGGCCGCGCCGTCGGCTCCTCGTTTTCGATGTACTCGGTGCTGACGGCCGGCCGGACAAAGATGAAGTCGTTCTGGAAATAGCTGCGATGCAGTATCTTGGTGGTGACCGAGTTGAAAAAGGTCTCGGCCAGTTCGGGCTGGTGGTGATTGACCAGCAGGCCGATGTAATGCAGCTTCACCTGGTGCCAGACATCCATCGACTGCTCGCCCGCCTTGAACTCACGCTCCAGCCGCATCGACGCTTCACGCACGCGCAGGTCGTAGAACTCGATGCGTTCGCGCTGGGCGCGTTGCTGGCCGTGCCAGTCGGCGGTTTCGAAACGGTGCTTGGCGCGCGCCGACTCAGTGCGAAACAACTGGTAGTGGCGGTTGAAGCCGTCCATCATCGCTTTCGCAATGTCGTAGGCAATGGTGGAGTCAAGGCGCTGGGGAAACACGGCGAGTCCTGGTTCTGGCGCTATCTGGCGTTATCTGACGTTACCGGCTGTTCCAGAGGTCCCAGACGCGGTCCACCGCCTGCCGGTAGCGGGCATCCAGCTCCTCGGGGTCTGAGACGCTCATCTGCAGGTCCTGCAGCAGGCCGTCGTGCACACCGAATGCCCAGCCGTGCACAGTGACGTCCTGGCTGCGGGCCCAGGCGTCCACCATCACGGTGCTGACCGACACGTTCACCACCTGCTCGATCACGTTGATGTCGCACAAGGCATTGGCCCGCACCGCATCGGGCAGGCTGTCGAGCAGCTGGCGGTGCCGGTGGCGCACGTCCTGGATGTGGCGTATCCAGTTGTCGGCCAGGCCAATGCGCGCGCCTTCCAGCGCGGCCTGCACGCCCGAGCAGCCGTAGTGCCCTACCACCATGATGTCCTTGACCTTGAGCCGCTCCACCGCGAACTGGATCGCGGACAGGGCGTTGAGGTCGGAGTGCACCACGATGTTGGCCACGTTCCGATGAACAAACACCTCGCCCGGCTCCAGCCCGGTGATCTGGTTGGCCGGCACGCGGCTGTCGGAGCAGCCAATCCACATGTACTTGGGGGTCTGCTGCTTGACCAGGCTGGTGAAAAATCCCGGCCGTTCGGCTTCCATTTGTGCCGCCCAGGCGCGGTTATGGCTGAAAAGGTTTTCAAGTGATGCTGTCATGGGAACGATCTTAATCAGTTGCAGGCCGGGTGGCCTCACAGGGTCATCCCTTGGCCATTCGTTGCGCCAGGGTCCGGGCCTCAGCAGGTTTCGGCAAACAGTTCACGGCCGATCAGCATGCGGCGGATTTCGCTGGTGCCGGCGCCGATCTCGTAGAGTTTGGCGTCGCGCCAGAGGCGTCCGAGCGGGTAGTCGTTGATGTAGCCGTTGCCGCCAAAAATCTGCACGCCCTCGCCGGCCATCCAGGTGGCCTTTTCGGCGCACCAGAGAATGACGGAAGCGCAGTCCTTGCGGACCTGGCGTGCATGCTCCGCGCCCCGCATATCCAGGTTTTTGGCCACGGTATAGGCAAAGGAGCGGCCGGCCTGCAGCACGGTGTACATGTCGGCGACTTTGCCCTGGATCAGCTGGAATTCGCCGATGCTCTGGCCAAACTGCTTGCGGTCGTGGATGTAGGGCACCACGTTGTCCATCACCGACTGCATGATGCCCAGGGGCCCGCCGGTGAGCACGGCGCGTTCGTAGTCAAGGCCGCTCATGAGCACCTTGGCGCCGCTGTTCAGGCCGCCCAGAATGTTTTGCGCCGGAACTTCGACATTGTTGAACACCAGCTCGCCGGTGTGGCTGCCGCGCATGCCGAGCTTGTCAAGTTTTTGCGCCACCGAAAACCCCTTCATGCCCTTTTCGATCAGGAAGGCGGTCACGCCGCGGGCGCCCAGCTCGGGCTCGGTTTTCGCATAGACCACCAGGGTGTCGGCGTCGGGGCCGTTGGTGATCCACATCTTGCTGCCGTTGAGCAGGTAATAGCCGCCCTTGTCTTCGGCCTTGAGCTTCATCGAAATCACGTCGCTGCCGGCGCCGGGCTCGCTCATGGCCAACGCGCCAACATGCTCGCCGGAAATCAGCTTGGGCAGGTATTTCTGGCGCTGCGCGTCGGTGCCATTGCGCTTGATCTGGTTGACACACAGATTGCTGTGCGCCCCATAGGACAGCCCCACGGAGGCGCTGGCCCGGCTGATTTCTTCCATGGCCACCATGTGGGCCAGGTAACCCATGCCCGCGCCGCCATACTCTTCGCCGACGGTGATGCCGAGCACGCCGAGCGCGCCCATTTTTTGCCACAGGTCCATCGGGAACTGGTCATTGCGGTCAAGCTCGGCAGCGCGCGGTGCGATTTCGCTTTGCGCAAATTCACGCACGGCGTCACGCAGGGCGTCGGTCTCTTCACCGAGCTGGAAGTCAAGTCCTGGCAGGTTGGTCATGATGGGCTTTCTGGGTAGGTTGCAGGTGGTAGCCAGGCGCCTTGGGGCAGCTTTTGGCGGCTCGGCGGCTTCCGGGCGGGGTTCTCTGTGAGTTATCAGTGAGCGATCAGTAGGTCTTGGGGACGGGAACAAGCGTCTGCTGCATCAGCGCGCAAGCGCTTTCCTTCCCGTTGGCATCGACGTGCACCACGTCGGCAGTGGTCACGATGATTCGCTTGCCGGCCCTGACGACACGGCCGGTCGCCCGCAGCTCACCGTTCCTGAAGGCGGCCATGAAATTGATCTTGTATTCGACCGTGGTGACTTCGGCCTCGGGAGGAGCCACCGTCAAGGCGGCATAGCCGCCGGCAATGTCTGCCAGCGCACCCATGGCGCCGCCATGGAAACTGCCCTGCTGCTGGGTGACGCGTTCTGAGTAAGGCAGCGCAATTTCGCACAACCCGGCCTCCACGCGCAGCAGCCGCGCACCGAGGTGCTGCATCATGCCCTGGCGTAAAAAACTCGCTTCAATGCGCTGAAAAAGCGCTGACGGCGCGGAAAGTGCATCCATGGGGAAGGCCTTCTGTCGGGAGGTCTATCGGGAGTGAATGGGGTCACGCCTTAATTGACGTTTACGTAAACGTCAATTATGACCCATTTGCCCTGGGTACAACAAGCCTCCCGGCAATTGTTGATGCCGCTGAAATGGTTGAAATGGTTGAAACAGTCTGCCGGCGCAGAAACAGGGGCTCAAACCTGGCTGTTTTTGGTTTTGGTGTTGTCTTTGGCTTTGGCCGCCTTGTCGAGCAGCGCCTTGGCCTCTTTTTCATGGGTGCGGATCTCGTCCAGATTGGCCTGCAGGTCGAGCATTTGCGCTTCCAGCTTCTTGCGATGCTCGGTCAGCACGGCCAGGAATTTTTTCAGTTGCGGGGCGGTGTCGCGCGGGCTGTCGTAGGAATCGATGATTTCCTTGGCCTCCACCAGCGACAGGCCCAGCCGCTTGGCGCGCAAGGTGAGCTTGAGCCGGGTGCGGTCCCGCGCCGTGTACACGCGGTTGCGCCCGCCCGGCCCGATGCGCTGGGGCTGCAGCAGGCCCATGTCTTCGTAAAACCGCATGGCGCGGGTGGTCAGGTCAAACTCTTTGGCAAGATCGCTGATGGTGTAAGTCGTGGCCATGATGAATTGGGTGGGTGCTGAACAGGGATCAACAGGACAAAGGCAGGCAAAAAACAGGGGCACAGGCGGCACAGGCAAAAGCCAGCGCGCGGCAGCCGTCATCACTACAATGATTCCACATGACGTTTACGTAAACGTCAAATATAGCGCGAATATTACATGAACCACCTTGAACAGCAGCTCGAGTACCCGTTTGCGGACACCCTGCCCGAGGCCGGTACGGCACTCGAGGTCGCACCAGGCGTCAAGTGGATACGCATGGCGCTGCCGTTCGCGCTGGACCACATCAACCTCTGGCTGCTGCGCGATGAGCTCGATGATCCGCACAACGCCGGCGCAACAATCCAGGGCTGGAGCGTGGTGGACTGCTGCATCAGCAGAGAGGAGTCCAGGGCGCAGTGGGAAAGCATTTTTGCGACCCAGCTGGAGGGCCTGCCGATCCTGCGCGTCATCGTGACCCACATGCACCCGGACCACATGGGACTGGCGTACTGGCTGTGCCGGCACTGGACGACGGCAAGCCATGTTTGCCGCCTGTGGATGAGCGCCACCGACTATCACAGCGCCCGCCTCGGCGCCCAAAGCACCACCGGCTTTGGCGGAGACAGCGCCGCCCTCTTTTTCGCCTCCCACGGCCTGACCGATCCGGAATCTGTCGAGAAAATCAGAGGCCGGACCGGCTACTACGCCAGCATGGTGCCCGAGGTGCCGGGCAGTTTTTGCCGCCTGGCTGACGGGCAGGTGATCCGCATTGGCGGGCGGGACTGGCGGTGTATCAGCGGTTATGGCCATGCGCCGGAGCACATGGCGCTGTACTGCGCCGATGTCTCCCCGTCCACCTCGTCCACGGGACCAGCGCCGGTGCTGATTTCCGGCGACATGGTGCTGCCGCGCATTTCCACCAACGTGAGCGTTTACGACATGGAGCCCGAATCCAATGCGCTCCGCCAGTTTCTGGCGTCCATCGACAAATTCGCGCCGCTGGACGAGGCCACGCTCACCCTGCCTTCGCACGGCAAACCGTTCCGCGGCCTGCACACACGCATCCAGCAGCTTCATGACCACCACCGGGACCGGCTTGAAGAGGTGATGCAGGCCTGCAAGGCAAGCCCCTGCAGCGCTGCGGACATCCTGCCCGTCATGTTCAAACGCAAGCTGGATTTGCACCAGACGACCTTCGCGATCGGTGAGTCGATCGCGCACCTGCATTTGCTGTGGTTTGGCGGGCAGCTCAGGCGCTCGCTGGACCCTGACGGGGTTTACCGCTTCAGCGCAGCCTGACATGCCGCAGGCGGGGCTGCGGTACCGCGGTGTGTGGTGCGTCGGGCTTTCAGGCGGCCATCAGACGCTGTCGGCAGCGTGCGGTAGTGCCATGAAAAAACTGGCCCCGGCCTGGTCAGCGGTTTCAGCCCAGACCTTGCCGCCGTGCAGGGCCGCAACCCCCTTGACGATCGCCAGACCCAGGCCGTTGCCCGGGAAGTCGGCTGAAGAGTGCAGGCGCTGGAAAGCGGTGAAAAGCTTGCCGCTGTAGGCCATATCAAAGCCCGCACCATTGTCGGACACCAGCAGGACCAGCTCGCCGCGCCTGCTGCCGGGCATCAGCCCCACCTTGATCCAGCCCTCGGCTTTTTTGGAGGTGAATTTCCAGGCGTTTTCCAACAGGCAGGCCAAGGCCGTCGCCAGCAGCCCCTTGTCGCCGACCAGCAGCAGGCTGGCATCCATCTCGATCGCCACGTTGCGGCCCGGCTCGCGTTTGCGCAAATCGTCGACCAGTGCGCGGCAGATGGGTACCAGGTCGAACTTTTCAGGATTGCCGGAAAGTTCCGGCAGCTGGACCAGGGTCCGCAGGTCATCCACCAGCTTGGCCAGTTGGCGGGTGCTGGCCTGAATGCGGTTCACATAGTGCAGCCCGGATGCATCGAGCGCCGTCGAATAGTTTTTTGCCAGCATTTTCGCGAACCCGTTGACGGCATGCAGCGGCCCCTGCAAGTCGTGGGACACCGCACGGGTGAAAGCGGCCACATCGCGCCTGGCTTTTCCCAGTTCGCTCTGGCACTTGGCCAGCTCCTGCTCCAGCTCTGCATTGACCCGCCGCAAGGCGCCATCGGCCAGGTGGCGCTGCGAGACATCCGCCAGGCTCACGAAAACGGCCTGCTGGCCGTTCCAGCTGAGCGCGCCGCATGCCAGCTCCACCAGCACCTGCTGCCCATCCGCCTTTTGCTGTTGGCACAGGCGCAGTTCGAGCTGGCCCTCCCTGACGCCTTTGCCCGACGCCAGCGAATCGAGCAATGCGGCGCCTTCTCCCTCGGGAAACAGCGCATCCATGCCCAGCGTCAGGAACTTCTTGCGCGCAATGCCATAAAACTCGACCGCCGCCTGGTTGACAGCAAGGATGCGCATGGAGCTGCCGTCAAAGATCCACATCGGGTTGGGATTGGCCTCAAAAATCAGCTGGTTGTAGCGCTCGCTGTCTTCCAGCACATCCAGCAACCTTTGCGTGGACGAGACATCCCTGAGGCTGACGACATAGCCGGGGGGCTGCCGTGTAAACGCGTACCGGACCCACTTGTCTTCAAACTTGTCGTGGGCAACAAAGGCGTGCCGCGCGGCAAAGGTCAGGGCCTGGCCCGTGGCGCTCTGGTGCTGCTCGGTGATTTCTTCTGGCACGGCCTCCCAGAAATCGAGCCCGGACAGGGCCGGTAGCACGCAATGCAGGAGCTCCAGCGCGCGGGAATTCGCCTCGGTGATCCGGCCTTGTTCGTCGAGCAGCACCGTACCGTCGCCGGCCTGCTCCAGAGGCCCCCAGCCCAGTTCCGCCGGCGCCGCCGACCGATCCCCGTTCTGCGCACCCGGGCCGGGCATCTTGTCTGCCAGCTTCATCCCGAACAGGTTGAGGAATCGGCTCATGAGGATTGTTTGATTCGGGCTCGCTTGCTTCAGGTTTCGGTGCAGCCTGTTAATGCCACTTGCGGTTGGCGGTCACCAGTGCCGTGACATACCCGTGCAGCCAGTCGAAATTCACCGGCTTCTGCAGCCGGTGGGCATCCGGCGGCAGACCGCCCCGCTCTTCAATGGCCTCGGGCGGCAAGCCGCTGATCACAATAATCTGCATGTCCGCCAGCTGCTGGTTGCGCTTGAGGGCCTTGAGCATTTCAATGCCATCGACGCCGGGCATGGACAGGTCAGTGATCAGCAAATCCGGACGCATGCTGGCAATGTCCATCAAGGCCTCGAGTGCGGATGGCATCCAGGTGCAATCAACCGGCAGATCCCAGTCCTCAAACTGGAGCTGGTACAGCTCCCGGGTCGCCTCGTCGTCCTCGACCAGCAGCACGCGCAAACGGTTCTTCGGGTCGGTGTCGACCTTGGTGGTTTGCGGGTTGTTTTTGGCCAGATAGGCATTGATGGACTGCAGGGCAATCCGGCGATGGCCTCCCAGGGTCTTCCAGGCGTCTATTTCTCCTTTTTCGACCAACGACTGCACCGTGGCGACCGAGAGCCCGAGCAGCTTGGCGGCATAGCTGGTGCCACAGTAGTCGTCACTGGAGAAGTCTGTCGCCGTGATGGCATCTTCAAAGGATTTGGGTTCACGCGACATGGCGGCCTGTCGTAACAGAGATGGAACTTGTCATTTTCAGCATTTTAATTAGTTCAGCAATTTAAAACAGGCGGGAAAAGCCGGGGCAACGCAAATAAAGACCGGGAAAGACCGGGGCGAGGTGTGGCGTCCGGCGGGGAATGAGTGAGGAAAGCGAGGAAAGTGGCGAAAGTGGGGTGGATCGGGCTGATCTGCTCAGACCGAAATGGCGGTCCTGGGCAGGGTAAAGAAAAAAGTGGCCCCGCCGCCGGGCTCGGATTGCGCCCACAGCCGGCCGCCGTGCCTGCCAATCACACGGCTGGCCGAGGCCAGCCCGATACCGGTGCCGGCAAACTCCGACGCCGCATGCAAACGCTGAAAAGGGTTGAACAGTTTGTCAACATACGCCATGTCGAAACCGGCACCGTTATCCCGGACGATGAAGACCGGCAGCCCCGCTGCGTCAGGTTGCTGGTTGACGCTGATGCTCGCCTCGGCTTTACGCGAGGTGAACTTCCAGGCATTGCTCAGCAGGTTTTCCATCACCACGCCCAAAAGGCGCGAGTCGCCATGCGCCTGCAGGCCACGTTCAATATGGACCGCGACCCGGCGTTCGGGATCACGCGCCTGCCACTCCCCCAGAATCCGGTGGGACAGCGCAGAAAGGTCCACCGGTTCCACCCGCAGCTGCGCGCGCGATACCTGTGCCAGCGAGAGCAGGTCTTCAATCAATTGCCCCATCTGCGCCACACCCGCCTGGATGCGCGACAGGTAGTGCCGGCTCTTCTCGTTGGCATTGCCGGGAAGCTGCTTGGACAGCAGGCGGCTGAACCCGTCAATGGTGTTGAGCGGTGAGCGCAGGTCGTGGGAGACAGAATATGAAAAGGCCTCGAGCTCGTGGTTTGACAGGCGCAAGGCGGCCTCGATGGCCTTGATTTCGGTGATGTCCGCGTCAATCCCCACCCAAAAGGCCAGTTCGCCCCGCTCGTCAAGCACCGGCGTGGCCCGGGAGGACATGGTGTGGTAGCTGCCGTCCGTGGCGCGCAGGCGGCGGATGTTCTCATACTGCGACTTGCTGGCGCTGGCCAGTTGCCAGCTCGCCTTGACTTCGGGCAGATCTTCCGGATGGATCGCGGTGAGCCATCGCGCCCCGGCCCAGTCCCTGAACCGGCCGCCCACCAGGTCAAACCAGGCCTGGTTGTAATACGTTGCGGCGCCATGCGGGTCGGCGGTCCACACCACCTGCGGCGCCCGCTCGGCCAGGGCGCGGAACAAGGCCTCCTGCCGGGTCAGCGCGGCGGTGCGCTCCGCAACTTTTTGCTCGAGCCCCGCATTGAGCCGCCCCACTTCTTCCAGCAACTGAACATTTTCTATGGCGATGGAGGCGAGCTGCGCAAGCTCCATCGCCACATATTCGTCCTGCTGGGTGAACTCGCCCTCGTATTTGTCCGAGAGCTGGAGCACGCCCATGTTTTGTCCGCTCCGGGCCACCAGGGGTACCGCCAGCCAGCCGCGCATCGCGGGGTGCTTGTCGGCATGGCTGCCAAAGCCGCGCCAGCGCGGGTGCGCTTCCAGCTCGGCCTGGGTCAGCCGCATGGACCGGTTGTTCTCGCAGATGGCGGCGTAGATGCCGGTGCCGTCCGGTGGCTTCATCCGATCACGGTATGCCGCATATTTCTCGGACAGGGACAGCGCGTTGATGGCCTGCGCCCAGTCGCTGTTCATGGTCAGGCTCACCGCGGACTGGTGGGCGCCAATCACCCCCCGGGCCTGCTCGGCAAATTCCTGCATGGTGCCATCCAGCGTCTGGTGCCAGGTGATGGCCGCGGCGGCGTCGGCGGCGCGCTGCAGGGTGAACAGGTATTCCTGGGCATCCTTTTCGGCCTTCACCTGCGAGCTCACGTCGAACGCAACCACCAGCCGCGCCGGTCTGCCTTCGTACTGGATCTTGCGGGAAACCGTCTCGACATGCCAGTCGGCGCCGTCCCTGGAACGGTGCACGCGGCGGTTGACGGGCTTGTGGACTCCGCTGGCGATTTCAGCCTTCAAGCGCTGGGCCTCATCCTCCGAACGGATATCAAAAATCGTCATGGCCAGCAATTCTTCGCGCGTGTAACCGTAACGCTCGGTGCACGCGCCATTGACCGCCAAAAAGGCATTGGTCTGTCCATCAACGATCCACATCGGCACCGGTGCAGCCTCGAACAGCGCGGCATAACGCTGCTCGCTGTCGATGAGCGCCTGCCGGGCCAGCTTGCGCTGGGTGATGTCCCGCTCGACCGCCACCCAATGCCTGAACCCGCCCTGGGCGTCGGCAACGGGAACAATGTCGAGGTCGAGCCAGAACGGCTCGCCGCTCTTGGTGTAATTGATCAGCTCAGCCTGGACCGGCTGCCACTTCCGCAGCGCCGCACCGATGCGATCAAGCTCGGCGCGCTGGGTCTGGGGTCCCTGCAGGATGCGCGGGGTCTTGCCCAGCACCTCTTCACGGCTGTAGCCCGTGCGGCGCACGAACGCGTCATTGACAAAGACAATGCGGGGCCCGGGCTCGTCAAAGGGCTCCGCTTCGGTGATGACCACCATGTCATTGAGGCGTGAAATGCTGGCCTCCAGCAGGCGCAGGTGCTCCCGTGACTCATGCTGCGCGGTGATGTCCTGAAAGGCGCCGGCAAGCCGCACCACCTTGCCATCCTGCATGAACGCCTGGCCCTGCGTCCGCACCCAGATGCGCCGGCCCGTCCGCGTGGTCAGGGGTGACTCCAGGTCCCAGGGCGTTCCATGGTCGATCGCCGCCTGCACCGTCGCCAGGAACACCTCGCGCGCGCCCGGGGGGTAGGCATTTTTGACATCTTCCACATTCAGCGCGGTGCCCGGCCTCAGGTCAAGCAGCCGGTACAGCTGTTCAGAGTAGGTCAGGTGCAGGCCCTCCACCACCAGTTCCCATCCACCCACCTTGGCCATTTCACCGGTGCGGCGCAGCAGGTCGGAACTGGCGACGAGCGCCAGCTCGGACTGTTTGCGCGCCGTGATGTCCTGCACCATGCCGGAGAAGTAGGCCGCCTGCCCTTTTTCGCCCACGTGGTACTTGCCCAGCTGGTAAAACCACAGGACATTCATCGCCGGGGTCACGATGCGGTACTCGGCCACAAAATCGGAACCCCGCTGCAGGGACTGTTCACGGCTCAGCACGTAGTCGGCCCTGTCGTCCGGATGAATCAGCTGCAGGAAGGTTTCGTAACGCCCGTCAAACGACTCAGGCGTAAAGCCGGTCAGCTCGTAGACCTCGTCCGACCACCAGATGCGCTGGGTCACCGGATCAAGCTCCCAGCTGCCCATGCGGCCCAGACGCTGGGAATCCAGCAGCTTGCGCTGGACCGCGCGCAGCTTGTCATAGCTGTGTGCCTGCGCCAGCTGCAGCTGCTCCAGCTGTGTGATGTCGGCAAACACCATCAACGCGCCCACCAGCCCGGCGCTGCCGTGCAGGGGCCGGTAAGTGCAGCTGATCAGGCGTCCCGCAGGCACGGCGGCGTTGCGCATCAGGATGTGCTGCGGCCCACCGCTTTGCCCCTGAAGAGCCTTGTACAGCGGCAATTGGTCAAAGGCGTACAGGGTGTCGGTGCCGGGCACATACAGCCCGAGGTGCTGCGGCCATTCGGCGGACAACACCGTCGGGGCCTGCGCCAGGACATCCGGGGCAAACAGCCGGGAGGAGGCCGCTTCGTTGACCAGCAGCGGACGGCCAGAGGCGTCCACGGCGACCAGGCCCTCCTGCATGCTGTTGATCGTCAGGTCCAGCGTGGCCCGTGCCTGCTGGCTTCGCGCCAGTTCGGCTTCAAGGTCCTGCTCGCGCTGCTGAAGCGCCTCGGCCATGACGTTGAAACCGCCGGCAATTTTGGTGAACTCACCCGCATCCTCAACCGCGGGCATCGGGATGCGTACATCCCGCTGGCCGTTCTGAAGCAAGCGGGTCGCGTCCAGAATTTCCCGGGTGGGCTTCACGATGGTGCGCCCTCCCATCATCCAGGCAATCCAGGCCCCGAGAAACGCCACCAGCGCGAGGACGGCCAACTCAATCCACAGCTGACGCTGGCCGGGCCCCACGACAAGTTCACGGTTGATGCTGATCGCGACGAAAAAGGCTGTCTCTGCCAGGGGACTGCTGGGCATGAAGGCCCAAAGGCGCAGCTGACCCGCGGCGTCCACGCCTTCGCGCACGCCGGTGCTCATCGTTTTCACGGCGTCCTGCAAAACCCGGCTGGCAGCCTTTTGCCCAACCTTGATGGGGAGCTCGGGTTTGCTCGCCAGCAACACGCCATTGCGATCGTGGATGCCCACCGCGGCACCGGGCGGCACCTGAATGGCGGCAACCGACTTCGCCATCTCGGTCAAATCGACCGCAACATAGACAACGCGCAAGACCTGCCCGTCCTCGCCAAGCACCGGCAACGCAAATGTGATGCTGGGTTTTCCCGACAGGCGCCCCAGGATGTACTCGCCGGCGACAAAACTGCGGCGAGCCACTGCGGCGCGAAAATAATCGCGATCCCCCAGGTAAGCCGGCCGGCTGTCGATTCCGTGGCAACGTGCATAGCCGTCAACGCCAATGATGCCCAGGTTGGCGTAGATGGAGAACTTCTCCCGCAAGGTTTTGAAATACCGTTGGCAGTCCAGGGATTTCTCGCTGGTCAGGCCGGGCATGCTGGCAATCGAAATCAGGATCTGGTGCGCAGATTCGGCCACCCGGGCCTGGTTGGCAGCGACCAGTGAAACGGCAAACTGCAGGTTGGCGGTGGCGCGTTTGATGGCCGCATCCGAGTCGACCCAGGCCTTGAAAATGGACAGGCCAAACAGCGGGACAATCGCCGCAACCACCAGCATCACCAGGCGCGTCCGCAGCGTCATCCGACCCATCATCGCATCAGCCTTTCAAATGGCGACTGCCGTGCAGGAATTGGCACGCCGGCCAGGCACAGCCCGCATCAAGCGGTGGAGCCTGAATGTGGGATGACGCGCGGACCGTCATCCCGTCGCGGTTGACTCATTGACATTCAGCCAGTAGGCCTGCAGGCAATTGAGTTTTTCGGTGAAGTCCCCAAAGTCGACCGGTTTGCGCACAAAACCGTTGGCCCCACTCTGGTAGCAGGCCACGATGTCAGACTGCTCGCTGGACGACGTCAGCATCACCACCGGCACCAGGGCCGTCAGGGGATTGCTGCGAACACTGCGCAGCACGTCCAGTCCGGACAGCTTGGGCAGCTTCATGTCCAGCAGGATCAGCGAAGGCTGCTTTTGGGTGTCACGGCCGGCATGGCTGCCCTGCCCAAACAGGTAATCCAGCGCCTGGGCGCCATCGCGCGCGACCGCAATCTCGGCGGACACGCCCTGCTCTTCCAGCGTCAGTACAGTCAGCTCAAGGTGGTCGGGATTGTCTTCAACGACCAGTATCAGCTTGTGGTTCATGAGTTTTCCCGATTACGACTATCAACTTCCCTGTGATTTTATGGTTTTAGTCAGATTAAGGGGTTAAACTCCATTGTTACGATTCCTTACTTTCGTGACTTACCTCATGGAAGCACCAAATCTTTGCCGCGGACAAGCACACTCCGGGCCCTGAGTCACCAGCGGGGAATGGCTTCATCCTTCAATTGCCCGCGCAACTCAGCATAATCGGGCACGACCGCCCGCACAGTGTCCCAGAAACGCGGGCTGTGATCCATCACCCGCAAGTGGCTCAACTCGTGAACCACCACGTAGTCAATCACCGACTGCTTGAAATGAATCAGCCGCCAGTTCAGGCGGATGGAGCCATCGGCGCTGGCGCTGCCCCAGCGCGTGCCGGCACTGCTCAGGCTCAGCTTGCGCCACTGTACCCCCAGATGCGGTGCGAAATGATTCAGCCGCTCGGTGAAAATGCGCTTGGCCTGGCGCATCAGCCAGGCCTGCACGGTATCGCGGATCTGCTCGGGCGTGGCGCTGTTGGGCAGGCCCACGTGCAGGCTCAGCTGTGCCACGCCGGACCGCATGTCGTTATGCGGCTCATCGTCAGCGTGCAGCAAAACCTCGGCGGCGCGGGTCTTGAGCTCGGCGCCCACGCCGCCAAACGCATGGCGCGAATCGATCGCCACCATGACCGGCTCACCCAGGAAAGGAAGGGTGACGCCGTCTTTCCAGTCGATGCGCGCAGACTCGAGCCGGTGATGGCGCTCGCGGCTTTCCTGCAGCTTCTTGAGGATCCAGCCCGACTTCTCCAGCACGGCCTTGTCAATTTCATACAGCGGCACCCATTTGGGCGCACTGACCGCGAGTCCGTCGGTGCCCACGGAAAACCCGATGGTGCGGCGTTTGCCCCGTCTGAACTCATAAGCCACCAACACGCCATCGAGCAGGGCCTCGCGCTTGGCGCGTGGATGGCGAAAAGTGGCCGGCCCCAGCGCCTGCTGCAGGGTCTGAGGGGGAAGATCATCCGTGGACGGGTTGGCGCTTGCTATTTTTTCAATAGCAGAATGCGTGTGGCTTTCGGGGACTGGCGGCGGTATGTCGTTTGAAGCCGGCGCGGCTTCAGGACCTGCGGCGTTCGCAGGAGGTGCCGGCTCCCGCTCAAAGAGGTCGAGAGTGAGCTGTACAAGCCTTTGCATCATGGCAGTTTAGCGGGCGCGGCGGCCGGGCACCAGACCGATCTCGGCTTGTACGCCACTTGTCCGCCTGAATGGCTCAGGCAGAGGGCGCGGTTGGCACGGCGTCACCGACGGTGGCGTAAGCCTCCGGGTCGAGGCGGTGCATCTCGGCTTCAATCCACCGCTCCACTTCCCGCATCAGCTCATCGGGTTTTCGGCCGGCGCTGTCAATCGGCTTGCCAATCGAGATGTCCACCACGCCCGGCTTTTTGATGAAGGCCTTGCGCGGCCAGCACTTGGCCGACGTCACGGCAATCGGAATCACCGGCGCGCCGGTTTCGATGGCCAGCCGTGTGCCTCCGGATTTGTAAACCCCTTTTTGCCCGCGTGGAATCCGCGTTCCCTCGGGAAACATGATCACCCAGGTCCCCTGGCTCATCAGCCGCTTGCCCTGCGCGACGACTTTGTTGAAGGCCTGCGCCCGCTGGCTGCGGTCGATATGGATCATGTCCATGCGCGCCATGGCCCAGCCAAAAAATGGCACGTAGAGCAACTCTTTCTTGAACACGTAGGCCAGCGGATGCGGCATCAGCGTGGGCATGCACAGGGTCTCCCAGGTGCTCTGGTGCTTGAGCAGCAGCACCGCGGCGCTGGTCTGGCCCGTGGGCAGGTTTTCCATGCCGGTCACCCGGTTTTTGATGCCCAGGATGACCGTGCCGCCGCTGACCGCCACGCGCAGCCAGCCCGCGCACATCCAGTACATCGTGGTGCTGCTGACAAACAGCGAGGCGATGATCACAAAAATGGCCCACGGAATCACCGTCAAGGCCATCCACAGCATGTGCAGGATGGATCGGATCAGGGGCATGTCAGTGTTCCGGCGTTCGGGATAAATTCATTCGGATTAAATTTGCAAGTCGTCTGAAGGCCTGCAGCCGCCTGGCGCCCATTCCATTCGGTGCAACAAGCGCAGCAAGCCTTCATATTTATAGCGACGCCGGCGAGGGCCGGGCGTTGCGCTCCAGGAGGAAGTCGGCAAACGCCGACAGGTCCTGGTGCACCACAGTGCCCGGCGGCAAGCCTTCGGGCGGCGGGCCGCCGCGGTACTGCGCCGACTTGCCGGTGAGCACCAGGTGCGGCTCGCAACCGGCCGCGGCACCTGCCAGCAGATCACGCAGGGAATCACCGGCGGTCGGCACCCCCAAGAGCTGCACGCCAAAACGCGCACCGATCTGCTCGAACAGGCCCGGCAGGGGCTTGCGGCATTGGCAAGCCTCCTCGGGGCTGTGAGGACAGTAAAACACGGCGTCGACACGCCCGCCCAGGGCGGCCAGCATCTGGTTCATTTTGGCGTGCATCGCATTGAGCGAGGCCACATCAAACAAGCCCCGCCCCAGGCCCGATTGATTGGACGCAATGACGACATGCCAGCCCGCATGGTTGAGCCGGGCAATCGCCTCCAGCGCACCGGGCAGCGGCATCCACTCCTCCGGCGTCTTGACGAAGTCGTCGCTGTCGCTGTTGATGGTGCCGTCGCGGTCGAGGATGACGAGTTTCATGGTGCTTTGCATTGAAGGGTCAGACAGCGAGGGGGCTCATGTTGCCAGCTTGGACAGATCGGCCACGCGGTTCATGGCTTGGTGCAGCGTGGCGAGCAGGCCGAGGCGGTTGGCGCGCAGAGCCGGGTCTTCGGCATTGACCATGACGTTGTCGAAGAAGGCGTCGACCGGCGCTTTCAATGCGGCCAGTGCCTGCAGCGACGCTGCATAGTCGCCGGAAGCAAACGCGGCTTCGGCCTTGGGCGAAACTGCCTGTAATGCTTCTGCGAGGGATTTTTCAGCAGCTTCCTGCAAGAGTTCGGGCTTGATGCCGGCTTCGACCGCTCCGTCTGCCTTCTTCAGAATATTGCCGACGCGCTTGTTGGCAGCAGCCAGGGCCGGCGCCTCGGGTAGCGCGGCAAAGGCGCGCACCGCCGCTAGTTGCTTGGGTACCAGATTCAGCCGCACAGGATTAAGCGACATGACAGCATCCACTTCTTGCGGCGTAAACGCCTCCTCCCGCAGCAATCCGGCAAAACGCTCCAGCATGAAAATAGACAAATCAGTATGAGCTTGCCCTACTAAACCTGAAGGGAATGCGGTAAACGCATCATTGATCAGGTCGTGCAATGACACATCCAAGTCACGCTCAACAAGGATTCGAATGACTCCCAACGCATGGCGACGCAGCGCAAACGGATCCTTGTCACCCGTAGGGAGATTGCCAATGCCGAACATGCCCACCAGCGTTTCCAGCTTGTCGGCCAACGACACGATCACGCCAACATTGCCGCGCGGCAAGTCGTCGCCCGCAAAACGCGGCTTGTAGTGGTCTTCAATCGCATCGGCCACGTCCACGGCCAGGCCATCATTGAGCGCGTAATAGCGCCCCATGGTGCCTTGCAATTCCGGGAATTCGCCGACCATGTCGGTCACCAGGTCGGTCTTGGCCAATTGCGCAGCTTGATCGGCTTGTTGCACCAATGTCGCGTCGCCCAGTTTTTCGGCGATTGCCCGGGCAATGGCACGAACCCGCTCCATACGCTCGCCCTGCGAACCCAGCTTGTTGTGATAAACCACCTTGTCCAGCCCGGCCACGCGCGATTCCAGCGTCTTCTTGCGGTCCTGGTCAAAGAAGAATTTGGCATCGGCCAGGCGCGGCCGCACGACGCGCTCGTTGCCGCCAATCACCGCGCTCGCGTCGGTGGGGCTGATATTGCTGACTACGAGGAACTTGTGGGTCAGCTTGCCCTGCGCATCGAGCAGCGGGAAGTATTTCTGGTTGGCCTTCATCGTGAGGATCAGGCACTCCTGCGGCACGTCGAGGAATTCCTTTTCGAACTCGCAGACCAGCACGTTGGGGCGCTCGACCAGTGCGGTCACCTCATCGAGCAAGGCGTCGTCTTCAATCGCCCGGGCGCCACCGCCCACCTTGGAAGCAGCAGCCGCCAGCTGGCGGGCAATCTCGGCCTTGCGTTCGGCAAAACTGGCGATCACCGCGCCATCCATTTGCAGCGTGGCCGCGTAGCTGTCAGCGTTCTTCAGCACCACCGGGTCGACCGCAGCCTCAAACCGATGGCCGTGCGTGATGTTGCCGGCCTTCAGGCCCAACGCTTCAATGGCGACGACATCGCTGCCGTGCAGCGCGACCAGTCCGTGCGCGGGGCGCACAAACTTGACGTCGCTCCAGCCGTCTGCCAGCTGATAGGTCATGACCTTGGGAATCGGCAGTTTGGCAATCGCTTCCAGCAGGGCTTTCTGCAGGCCCTCCGCCAGCGTGGCGCCAGTCACGGTGCTGTTGTAGAAAAGCGCTTCCGCCTTTCCATCCGGTGCGCGCTTGAGGCCCGCCACGGCAGAGGCATCGGCGCCCAGCGCCTGCAGCTTTTTCAGCAGGGCCGGTGTGGCATTGCCCGACGCGTCGAGCCCGACGGTGACGGGCATGAGTTTTTGCGAGACGGCCTTGTCGGCGGCCTGCGCAGCGACAGCCGTCACATGCGCGGCAAGGCGGCGTGGCGAGGCGAAAGACGTGAGCGCTGATTCAGCAGTCGTCAGGCCCTGCGCCTTGAGTTGCTCCAGCAGCACGCCGGCAAACGCATCACCCAATTTCTTGAGTGCCTTGGGCGGCAGCTCCTCCACAAACAGTTCAACCAGAAGGTTTTGGGTAGTCATCGTCATCGCTCTCACGCCGCCTTCTTCGTCATCTGTTCCACCCACTCGCGGGGCGCCATCGGGAAGCCGAGCCGTTCGCGGCTTTCATAGTAGCTCTGTGCCACGGCACGCGCCAGGTTGCGGATGCGGCCGATGTAGGCGGCGCGTTCCGTCACCGAAATCGCGCCCCGGGCGTCCAGCAGGTTGAAGCTGTGCGCGGCCTTCAGCACCTGCTCGTACGCGGGCAGGGCCAGTTGCACGCCAATCAGGTGTTTGGCCTGCTTTTCATGCGCCGTAAAGGCGGCGAACAGGAAGTCGGCATCGCTGTGCTCGAAGTTGTAGGTGGACTGCTCCACCTCGTTTTGCTTGTAGACATCGCCGTAGCTCAGCTTC
Organism: Polaromonas sp. P4_F9; assembly: GCF_056401235.1. Lineage (NCBI taxonomy): Bacteria > Pseudomonadati > Pseudomonadota > Betaproteobacteria > Burkholderiales > Comamonadaceae > Polaromonas > Polaromonas sp. P4_F9. Next base: position 193,322 of record NZ_JBFUJT010000005.1, read on the forward strand.
GATCCATCAGGTCCTTCGGTCCACGTCAGGTTGTAGACGTTGTCCACGCCCTGCAGGTACATGGCCAGGCGCTCCAGTCCGTAGGTGATCTCGCCGGTGATGGGCTTGCAGTCGATGCCGCCGACCTGCTGGAAGTAGGTGAACTGCGTGACTTCCATGCCGTTGAGCCAGACTTCCCAGCCCAGGCCCCAGGCGCCGAGCGTGGGGTTTTCCCAGTCGTCCTCGACAAAGCGGATGTCGTTTTTCTTCAGATCAAAACCGAGGGCTTCCAGCGAGCCGAGGTAAAGCTCCAGGATGTTGGCCGGTGCGGGCTTGAGCACCACCTGGTACTGGTAGTAGTGCTGCAGGCGGTTGGGGTTCTCGCCATAGCGGCCGTCCTTCGGCCGGCGGCTCGGCTGCACGTAGGCGGCCTTCCACGGCTCGGGGCCCAGCGCTCTTAAAAAAGTAGCAGTGTGTGACGTTCCGGCGCCGACTTCCATATCATAGGGCTGCAACAGGGCGCAGCCCTGGGCATCCCAGTAGGACTGCAGCTTCAGGATAATTTGCTGGAAAGTGAGCATAGGAGTGTTGGTGACAAAGGCGCGGCGCCTGCTTCGGCGCCGCGGGTAGCGACAACTGACGTGGCAATCGCTAAACCATTCATTTTACGCGGCGATGACGGGCCGCCCGGGCAGCCGCCTTCTCCGGCACTCCCCGGCCCGGCGGGACTTCCCACGCAGGGGCGGGCCGGAACGCCTCCACCAGAAAATCCACCATGACCCGGACCTTGGCGCTCAGGTGGCGGCGGCTGGGGTAGACGGCCAGCACGTCAATGTCGGGCATGCGGTAGCCAGGCAGCAGGGCAACCAGCCGCCCGGCCTTCAAATCGTCCCCGATCAGGAAGGCCGGCTGCCAGATGACGCCCTGCCCGGCAATCGCCGCTTCGCGCGCCGTGTCGCCGTTATTGGCATGCATGACGTAATTGACCTTGACCATGTGCGGCCGGCCCGCGTCATCCACAAAATGCCATTCGTTGGCGGTGGCCGCATAGGTATAGCCGAGGCACCGGTGCCCCACCAGGTCTGCGGGCTTTTCGGGCTGCCCGTGCGCTTTCAGGTAGGCCGGTGAGGCGCAGACGACGTTGCGGGACGTCGCCAGCTTGCGCGCCGCATGGGAGGCCGACCCGGCGCGTGAGATGCGAATGGCCAGGTCATAGCCCTCCTCCACGATATCCACCACCCGGTCGCTCAGCGCAATGTCCAGTTCCACCTCGGGATAGCTCTGCATGAAGCGCGGCCACAGCGGCGCCAGGTGCCGGATGCCAAAGCTCACCGGCGCATTGATGCGCAAACGCCCGCGCGGCTGCAGGGTGGCCGACGAGGCCAGCGCCTCGGCATCGGCGACTTCTTCCAGGATGGATTTGCTGCGCTCGTACAGCGCCTCACCACTCTCCGTCAGGGACAGCTTGCGCGAGCTGCGGTTCAGCAGGCGGGTACCGAGGTGGGCTTCCAGCTCGTTGATGTAGCGCGTGACATTGGCCGGGGAGGTGTCGAGGGCGTCGGCGGCACGCGTGAAGCTGCCCCGGCTCACGACAGAGGCGAACACCTCGAAAGCGCGCAAGCGGTCCATCACACCCCCAAACATTCATAAAAGCTGAACGATTAAACCACTTTTCAGGCCTTCTTCCAAGTGAAGATAAATCCTACAGTTCATCCATCGGCGGGCACATCGCCCACCGACTTCCTCAAGACATTCTCCTGACCCCCTCCATACAACCCAAGGAATCATCATGCTGAACTTTGACAACAAAACCGTACTCGTCACCGGCGGCAGCAGCGGCATCGGCCTGGCCACCGCACTGCAATTTGCCCAACAGGGCGCACGCGTCATCATCACGGGCCGCGACCAGGCCGCGCTGGACCGGGCTCGTGCCGAGCTCGGCGCCAACGCAGTGGCCCTGCGCCATGACGCCGGTGATATCCACGCCGCCAAAGCCCTGGCGGCCAACCTGAAGGAGCAGGGCATCACACTGGACGCGCTGTTCGTCAACGCCGGCGTGGCGAAATTCGCGCCCCTCGAGGCCGTCGAAGAAGACCTCTGGGACCAGACCTTCAACGTCAACGTCAAGGGCGCCTTCTTCACGATCCAGGCGCTGTCGCCGCTGCTCAACACGGGTGCGGCCATCATCCTGAATGGCTCCATCAACGCCCACATCGGCATGCCGAACTCCAGCGTGTACGCCGCCAGCAAGGCTGCGCTGATTTCGCTGGCCAAAACGCTGTCGGGTGAACTGATCAGCCGCGGCATCCGCGTCAATGTGGTGAGCCCCGGCCCGGTGCACACGCCGCTGTATGGCAAGCTGGGTGTGCCTGCCGACCAGCTCGATGCGCTGGCCGCCGGCATTCAGGCGCAAGTTCCGCTCAAACGCTTCGGCACGCCCGATGAAGTGGCCAGCGCCGTCGTGTACCTGTCGTCGCCGGCGGCAGCCTTCATTGTCGGCACCGAGCTGATCGTGGACGGCGGCATGAGCCAGCTCTGAGCAAGGCGAACCACAAAAAAAAAGGCGGTGCCGCAAGGCCCGCCTTTTTTTACAACGGCGCGTGCCGCGTAACGAGTCAGTACTGCCAGAAAATCCGCTGCAGTTCCTTGCTGTCGAGGGTTTTGGTCATGGCCACCGCCGCCAGGATGCGCGCCTTCTGCGGGTTCAGGTCGTGCGCCACCACCCAGTCGTATTTGTCGTCGGGCTGCTCGGCGTTGCGCAGCACAAAGCCATCGGGCACGCGCGAGGAGCGAATCACCTGGATGCCCCTGGCGCGCACATCCTGCAGCGCCGGCACGATGCGGTCAGCCACCGAGCCATTGCCCGTGCCGCCGTGAATCAGCGCCTTGATGCCCGACTTGCCCACAGCGTCCAGCGCGGTGCGCGAGACGTTGCCGTAGCCGTAGACAACTTCCACCGGCGCCAGCGTGTCGATCTCGTCGATGTTGAACTCCGACTGCAGGGTATGGCGCTTGACCGGCGCGCGGAACCAGTAGTTGTTGCCTTCCACCACCATGCCGAGCGGGCCCCACTGGCTCTTGAAGGCCTCGGTCTTGATATTGATGGTCTTGCTGACGTCGCGCCCGCTCTGGATTTCATCGTTCATGGTGACCAGCACGCCCTTGCCGGCGGCGTCCTTGCTGGCCGCCACGCTGACGGCATCAAACAGGTTCAGGGCGCCGTCGGCCGACAGCGCCGTGCCGGGCCGCATGGAGCCGACCACCACGATGGGTTTGTTGGTGCGGATCACCAGGTTCAGGAAGTAAGCCGTTTCTTCCAGTGTGTCCGTGCCGTGGGTCACAACAATGCCGTCCACATCGGGCTGCTTCACCAGCGCCGAAATGCGCTTGCCGAGCTTGAGCAAGTTGTCGTTGGTAAAGCTTTCAGACGCAATCTGCGAGACCTGCTCGCCCTTGATGTTGGCCACGTTGGCCAGCTCGGGCAGGCCCGCCAGCAGCTTGTCGACGGGCACCTTGGCGGCGGCATAGGTGGCACTGTTGAGGGCAGACGCACCGGCGCCGGCAATGGTGCCGCCCGTGGCCAAAATCACCACATTGGGCTTGGCAGCCTGCGCTGCGGCAAACGTGGCCAGCACAGCCAGCCCCATGCCCACTACCAGCTTCTGGATGTTTAACTTGACTTGCATTTCGGTTGTTTCCTGATCATTGAATTAAGGCCAAGGCCAATGACGGCCAATTGGCAGGCAGCGCGGGCTTGAGGCCCGGGCTGTGCCACGATCTGTCTCCGGTCGCCGCGCTTCAGGGCGAAAGGTGGCTCATCGTAGCCACGGCAACCAGGCATGGCGATGCATAATCAGGCGCAGGGTGTGAGCAAAACTCACACCCCCTCCACGCCATGAACCTCCGGCAACTTGAAGTCTTCCAGGCCGTCATGCAGGCCGGCAACATGAGCGCGGCCGCGCGCCTGATCTGCATCACGCCTTCGGCCGTCAGCAAGACCATTGCACACACCGAGCTCCAGCTCGGCTACAAGCTGTTCACACGCAGCAAGGGCACGCTGGCCCCCACCCCTGAAGCCCGGGTGCTGTTCGACGAGTCGACCGTGATCCACCGCAAGCTCGATGAGCTCAAGCGCATTGCGCTCAATTTGCGGCAGGCCGACGATGGCCAGGTGCGGCTGGCCGCCATCCCGTCCATCTGCCACGAGTTTTTGCCGCTGGTGCTGGAAACGCACCTGGCGCGCTACCCGCGCGTCAAGGTTGAAGTGCGCACCCTGCACCAGGACCAGATGGTGCAGGCCCTGCTCACGCGCAGCGTCGACTTCGCCCTGGGCTACTACGAGCACCCGCACCCGCTGCTGACCAGCCAGATGCTGGTCAGGGGGCCGCTCTATCTGGCCGTGACGCGGGATGTCTGGCTGCGCGCGGTGCGCACGCGGCGCCTGAACCCGATGTCGTTTCTCGCCAGCATGCCGCTGATCCGGCTGGTGGGCGAAGACCCCATGTGCCAGTCGATTGACGAGCTGGCCGGCCACCTGGGGCTCACGGCGCCGGCCGGCCTGCAGGTGCACACCTCACGGCTGGCGCTGGAACTGGTCAAGCGCGGCATGGGCTGGACGGTGGTCGACTTCCTGACGGCCAGCAACCTGGATCCGTCATCCATCAGTGCCGTGGCCCTGCATGACTTCGCTCCGATCCCGCTGCAGATGTACTTTGCAACCAGCACGCCGCCGGGCCAGGACCCCTTGCGCATGCTGGGCATGCTGCCGGACTTGCTGCGCGGGGTGATGGCGTCCAGCCATTGAGCAGACCGGATATCGCGTATCGCGAGTATCGCGAGAAGGGCTCAGCGGCGGCGCAGCACCAGCGCCAGCCCCGCAATCCCCAGGCCCAGCGCCCACAGCGGCCACAAGCCATAGCGCGACACCCACCAGGCGTAGGGTGTGATGCCATTGCGCCCCTGCACCTCGCCGACCAGCGCACCACGCGTGTGCCGCGGCAGGGCATGGGTCACCTGACCGCGGTGGTCAATGATGACCGTGGCGCCGGTGTTGGTGGCGCGAAGCATGGGCCGGCTGAACTCCAGCGCCCGCATGCGCGAAATCTGCAAGTGCTGGTCAATCGCCACGGTGTTGCCAAACCAGGCAATGTTGCTGAGGTTGACGAACACGGTGGGTGCCAGCGCCGGATCGGTAAAGCGCGCGCCCAGCTCTTCGCCAAACAGGTCTTCGTAGCAGATGTTGGGCGCCAGCCGCTGGCCCTTCCAGTCGAAGGAGCCCTGCACCACGGCGCCGCGGTTGAAGTCGCCCAGCGGGATGTTCATCATGTTGGTGAACCATCTGAACCCCGGTGGAATGAACTCACCAAAGGGCACCAGGTGATGCTTGTCATACCGGTAGGGCTCGGCCGGATTGGGCGATGAACCCGGTGATGCGCCCGGTAATGAAGCCGGCGATGAAGCCGGTGATGTGCCCGCTGATGCAGCCGGCGATGAAGCCGGTGATGCGCCCGCTGATGCGGCCGGCTTGAGCCCCACCACCGAGTTGGCGTAACCCGTCTGGAGGTTGCCCAGCGGGATGCCGATCAGCGCGGCTTGATCACCCGTGGCAAACCGCGACTGCACGGCCCGCCAGTAGCCGTCGGGCAGCTGTTGCGGCAGCAGGGGAATGGCGGTTTCAGGCGCGACCACCAGCGCGGTTTTGGCGTCGCGCAACTGCTCGCCGTACCAGCGCAGCGACGTGACCACACCGGTCCCTGGCTGGAATTTTTCGTTCTGGGGAATGTCGCCCTGTAAAAGGGTGACGGGCAGGAGGGCGGACTGGTCTTTGCTGTAGGCCGCATCGGTGACCGGCAGCCACGCCACCGCAACGCTTGCAAAAACAAGGCTCAGCGCCGCCAGCCAGCGGGTCTTGCGCGCGCGCAGGCACATGGCCAGCAAGGCCGCCACCAGCGCCGCCAGAAAGCTCAGGCCATGCACACCCACCCAGGCCGCCAGCGGCCTGGCCCAGCCGTCCACATGGGCGTAGCCCGCTTCCCCCCAGGGGAAACCGGTGAACAGCTTCACCCGGGCCAGCTCGGCCAGCAGCCAGAGCGCGGCAAAAACAAGCGCGCGCTGCGCCCGCTGTGCGGGAGCCAGCACCACGAACAAGGCAGCGGCGGCGGCATAGTACAGCCCCAGAAACGCGGCGAGCAGCACAATGGCCAGCACCGTGAGCGGCGCGGCCAGGCCGCCGTACACATGCATGGAGATGAACAGCCACCAGAAGGTGCCGCACAGCATGGCGGTGCCAAACAGCCCGCCCAGCCAGGCGGCGCGCGCCCAGGACCGGCAGCCGTCCAGCTGCGCAGCCAGCAGCGTCAGCGCCAGCAGCTGCAAGCCCCACAAGGGCTCGCCCTGCGCAAAGACGAAAGGAAACGGCCATGCCAGGCTGGCGGCATGCACGCTGCCCGCCATCAACACAATGGCGACCTGAATCCAGGACAGGCGACTGCGCGTGGGCGTCTGGCCGAAGTGCTGCAGCAGCGCCGGCAGGGTGGGCAGCGCGGACATCATGCTTTGAATTGAACTCGGCTCCATCGGTCTCTTTCTTCTGAGGGCTCAGGCCCTGGCCGCAACAGGCGACACCTTGAACCAGCGCACGGCACCGCCTTTGGTGTGCAGCACCGTGAACTGCAGCCCGGCCAGCGCGTAATGTTCGCCCCGCTTGGGCACATGGCCCATCTCGTGCGCCACCAGGCCGCCAATGGTGTCAAAGTCGGTTTCGGGCAGCGTCACCTCAAACGCTTCATTGACGCGCTCGATCGAGGTGTCGCCGCTGACCCGGTAGGTGTGGTCCGAGAGCCCGAAGATGTCGCCCTCGTCCTCGGCGATGTCGAACTCGTCCTCGATCTCGCCCACGATCTGCTCCAGCACGTCTTCAATGGTGATGAGGCCGGCGACGCGGCCGAACTCGTCGATGACGATGGCCAGGTGGTTGCGGTTGCCGCGGAATTCGCGCAACAAATCATTCAGGCCCTTGCTTTCCGGCACAAACGCAGCCGGACGCAGCAGCGCCTTGATGTTGAGTTCGGGCGCGCGCTGCAGCTTGAGCAGGTCCTTGGCCATCAGGATGCCCAGGATGTTTTCCTTCTCGCCCTCGTAGACCGGAAAGCGCGAGTGGGCGGTGTCGATCACCAGATGCAGCAGTTCGTCGAAGGGCGCGTCGATGTTGATCACATCCATGCGCGGGGCCGCCACCATCACGTCACCGGCCGTCATGTCGGCCATGCGGATCACGCCTTCAAGCATTTCGCGGCTCTGGGCGCCGATGACTTCGTTGTCCTGGGCTTCGACCAGGGTTTCGATCAACTCGTCTTTGGAGTCGGGACCGGGGTGGAGCATTTCAGCGAGCTTCTGCAGAAAGCCGCGCTTGTCTTCCGGCCTGGAAGATCGACTGGGGGGGGTGTCGGACACGAAGGGTGTTCGGTAGTTGTGAAGCTGCCAAGGATAGCGCAATTCCCCGGCGTATCGGGCCATTCCGCCCCGCCGGCGTTTTCAGGCCACCGCACCCGCGCCGTGCGGCGCCGCCAAGGGCAACTTTCCCACAGAAAGGCGGCCACCCCGTCACTTCAAAACAGCCTCCTTTTCACTTGAATTCAAAGCCTGTTCGCAGGAATATCAAGCTGCCCGGTCTGGCTTTTCCGCGGGTGCGATCCAGTGGTTGGTCAAGTGGGTTTTTGCAAGAACGGGCGACAGCCCTTTCGGAGGTCTTCAGATGAAAAACCTGCCCTTGCTCAAATTTGGAATTTTCCTCATGTCCTGCTCTTTGAGCGCCCACGGTCAGCTCGGCAGGGAGGAGGTCGCCGGGCTGTCTGCCGAGCAGCTCAAGACGTCCTACCTGATGTGCGACCGGCGTGCCGCCCGCGAATTTCTTGGGTTTGCAGATGCAGTAGTTTGCTCCCACATCTCGGAGGCCCTCAAGCACAAGGTCTTTGGCGGTGATTTCGACAAACTCATCGAATGGTGGCAGGCCCACAAGCTGTCGGAGCCCTGCGCCGTCTGCCCGCCGGAAAAAATAGAAGTCCCATTCAACGAATGATGGCCGGCAGCCCGGAGGCACATGCGCCGGAGGTTGTGCGCAGGAGGTTGTGCGCAGGAGGCGGGTTGATGGCGCCGGGCACAGGCGGAAGTCGCCCCGCGCTGGCTGTTACATCGGCATGCGGTCGCGCGAATCCCGCACGCCCTGCCGGACCTCCTGAAGCACGCCCAGGAAGTCCCAGAACTGCTTGGCCTGGACCTTGAGGCGGTAGTCGGTCTGGGCGATCTGCTCTTCAACCATTTCGGTCACGCGCGAATCCAGGTCGGCCGGCGGTAGCTTGAGGTAGGCCTCGCTCTCGGAGCCATCGCGCTCAATCGTGGCGCCGGCCTTGCGGGCAATCGTGAGCATGGCGGTGTTCTCGCTCAGCGCGTGGATGAACATCATGTTGACGCCGTCATTGCGGGCATGCATCACGGCGCGGTCAAACAGGCGCGCGCCATAGCCCCGGCCCCGTGCCTGGGCCTGCACCGAAACGCCAAACTCAGCGCAGCTCTTGAGCTCCGGGTCGGTTGAAAATGCCAGGTGAGCCATGGCAATCAATTGCAGTTTGCGGTTGTAGATGCCAAAAATCTCGTCGCGCTCAAAGTCGAGCCCGTCCACGTAGCGGCGAATCTGCTCGTCGTTGGCCGCATAGCCAAAGCGCAGGTAGCGGTCATGCGCACTGAGCGCCAGCAGGTGCGTGGCGATGCGCTCGCCATGGCTGGGTCCGATGGAGCGGATGGGCACCATGACCTGCGCCGCGGGAGAAACGGCCGGCGGGCGCGCTGCGCCCTCGTCCACGGGGGGGCGAAAGAACTCCTTGCCCGCGTGGAGGGAAGCCTTCAAAAGTGCGCTGGGGGTAACCATGGCTCAAATATAAGGGTTTTCCCTAGATTTTCCAGTCGAAGGGGTTTGGAAGCACCTCAATAGGGAGGCCCACCAAAAACCACATCAGAATCGCATTTTTCCAATAAACACGCCGGATGTTAGCTAGCAAATCAATAGCAAATCCCGCCATCGACCCTAAAAATGTTGCACCGCAGCAACATTTACAGCCGCTAAATGTCTGCCACTTCCCCAAAACCGCCGGCTCCAGGCGTCCAGGCGGCTCACCTGGCCGACCTGYTGACCCGCTACAGCGGCACGGCCGTCGTCGCTTTCACCCGGTCCAGCACAAAACTGGTTTTGCAGTCCTGCACACTGGGGTGCTTGAGCAGGGTGTCCATGATAAAGCGGCTGTAGTGCGCCATGTCCTGCACCACCACGCGCAGCAGGTAGTCCATCTCACCCGTCAGGGCCGCGCACTCCACCACCTCCGGCCAGGTTTGCACGCTGGCACGAAACAGGTCCATGGGGTTGCGCTTGTGGCTTTCGGTGTGTTTTTCCAGGCGCACATTGAGGTAGGCGGTCAGCCCCAAGCCAACCGACTCGGGTTTGACCAGGGCCACATAGCGGTCAATGACCCCGGCTTCCTCCAGCCGTTTCACGCGCCGCAGCACGGCGCTGGGGGAGAGGCTGACCTGCTCGGCGATCTGGTCATAAGTCGCCCGCCCATCAGCTTGCAGGCTGCGCAAAATATGCCGATCAAGCTTGTCTAGTGTTTCCATTGACTTAATTTTGCAGGTTTATTGCGTCAATGGCAATTTACACGCCCCAGTTTGCAATAAAAAAGACAGGCTGCGCCGCTAAAGTTGGTTGCTGAAGCCGGTGAATGAAACCCGCAAACACTCGGTAGCCAATAGCCCATCAGCAATAGCCAAGCCAATAGTCAGTCGATATTTTTTACSGAGACACGCATGAACGCACCCCTATCTTTCGAAACAGGCGCGGCCTGGGACAACCCCATGGGCACCGACGGTTTCGAGTTCATCGAATACGCCGCGCCCGACCCCAAGGCCATGGGCGCGCTGTTCGAGCGCATGGGCTTCAAGCCGATTGCCAAACACCGCCATAAAGATGTGACGCTGTACCGCCAGGGCGGCATCAACTTCATCCTCAACGCCGAGCCCGATTCATTTGCGCAGCGCTTCGCACGCCAGCACGGCCCCAGCGTGTGCGCCATTGCCTTCAGGGTGCGGGATGCCAAGGCCGCTTACGAGCGCGCGATTGCGCTGGGCGCCTGGGGTTACGCCCACACCGCCGGCCCGGGCGAGCTGAACATCCCGGCCATCAAGGGCATTGGCGACTCCATCATTTATTTCATTGACCGCTGGCGCGGCAAGAACGGCGCCCGGGAAGGCGACATCGGCAACATCGGTTTTTACGATGTCGACTTCGAGCCCCTGCCGGGCGTGAGCGGCCCCGAGGCGCTGAACCCCGCAGGCCACGGCCTGACCTACATTGACCACCTGACGCACAACGTGCACCGCGGCCGCATGGACGAATGGGCCGGGTTTTACGAGCGGATGTTCAACTTCCGCGAGATCCGCTACTTCGACATCGAAGGCCAGGTGACCGGCGTGAAAAGCAAGGCCATGACCAGCCCCTGCGGCAAGATCCGCATCCCCATCAACGAAGAAGGCAACGAGAAAGCCGGCCAGATCCAGGAATACCTGGACCGTTACCAGGGCGAGGGCATTCAGCACATCGCCATGGGCAGCGGCAATTTGCCGGCCACGGTGGACAAGCTGCGCGCCAGCGGCGTCAAGCTGCTGGACACCGTGGACACCTACTACGAGTTGATCGACAAACGCATTCCCGGCCATGGCGAAAATGTGGCCGAACTGCACAAGCGAAAAATTCTGGTGGACGGCAAAAAAGGCGCGCTGCTGCTGCAGATCTTCAGTGAAAACCAGCTCGGCCCGATCTTCTTTGAATTCATCCAGCGCAAGGGCGACGAGGGTTTTGGYGAAGGCAACTTCAAGGCGCTGTTCGAAAGCATTGAGCTGGACCAGATGCGCCGCGGCGTTCTCGCCACGGCCACTGCTCCCGCCACGCAGAGCGCAAAATAAGACCTCGCCTTCCAACCTACCGGAGCCTGACCATGCCATTTCGCTTTTCCTCAACCAGCCGCCTTCGCACGTTCGCCCAAAAAATGGCGCTGGCCGCAGTGGCCTGCGCGCCGCTGATCGCCCCCCATGCGTCTGCGCAAACGGCGCCGCCGGCTTCCAGCCTGGATGCCGTGCAGAAGGCGGGGGTGCTGCGCATCTGCACACCGGGCGACTACAAGCCCTTCAGCTTCCAGAAGCCTGATGGCACCTTTGAAGGCATTGACGTGGACCTGATGGCGTCGCTGACCGCCAGCCTGGGCGTGAAGCCCGAGTGGGTCAAGACCAGCTGGTCCAACCTCATGCCCGACATGGTGGCCGGCAAGTGCGACATGGCCGTGGGCGGCATCTCGGTGACGACCGAACGGCAGAAGAAAGCGTTCTTCAGCACCGCCTACATGGTCAACGGCAAGACGCCGATTGCCCGCTGCGCCGATGTCGCCAAATACCAGACGGTGGCCGACATCGACAAGCCGGCGACGCGCGTGATCTTCAACCCCGGCGGCAGCAACGAGCGTTTTGCCCGCGCCAACTTCAAGCAGGCGCAGATGCGGCTGAACCCCGAGAACCTGACGATTTTTGACGAAATCCTGGCCAACCGCGCGGATGTGTTCGTCACGGAATCGGCCGAGGCGATCACCCAGCAAAGGCTCAAGCCCGGGCTGTGCGCCATCAACCCGGACAAGCCCCTGCAATACGGCGAAATGGCGTATCTGCTGCCGCGTGGCGATGTCACGTTCAAGGCCTATGTGGACCAGTGGCTGCACCTGGCCAAAGCCAGCGGCGATTACCAGCGAGTGGAAGGCCAATGGCTGAAGTAAACACCCACACCCCCAGCCCGGCGGTCTACGGCGAGTCGGCTCGGCCACCGCGGGGCGACTATGCGCGCGGCGGCCTGGTCCAGGCCGACTACACCTGCCCGCAAAACTACGCCGCCTACACCGCCGCAGACCACGACATCTACCACCGTCTGTATCAGCGGCAGTCGGCGCTGGTGCCGGGCCTGGCCTGCGATGAATTCATCGCGGCGCTGCCCTTGCTGGGAGCGAAAGAGCGGATTCCGCGTTTTGAGGAAATCAACGAACGGCTGTACAAGGCCACCCGCTGGGAAGTCGTTGCCGTGCCGGGGCTGATCCCTGAAGTGCCGTTTTTTACCCTGCTCGCCAACCGCAAGTTCCCGGTGACCGACTGGCTGCGCACGCCGGCGGAGTTTGACTACATCGTCGAGCCCGACGTGTTTCACGACCTGTTTGGCCATGTGCCGCTGCTGTTCAACCCGGTGTTTGCCGACCACATGCAAGCCTACGGCGCCGGCGGGCTGAAGGCCCACGCCCTGGGCGCCTGCGAACAGCTGTCGCGCCTGTACTGGTACACGGTCGAGTTCGGGCTGATCCGCCAGGCGAACGGCCTGCGGGCCTACGGCGCCGGCATCCTGAGCTCGTCCGGCGAACTGGCCTACGCCGTGCAAAGCCCCGAGCCCCAGCGGATCGCGCTGAATCTGCTGCGCACCATGCGCACGCGCTACAAAATCGATAGCTACCAGCAAACCTATTTCGTGATCGACAGCTTCCAGCAGCTGTTTGACATGACGGCGCCCGATTTCACGCCGCTGTACGCCCAGCTCAAGACCCTGCCCGAGCTGGCGGCCAACGCGCTATTGCCGGAAGATGCGGTAGTTCAGCGCTGAGAAGCCATCAAATCCAGCCGAGAAACGATTCACGCGCAAATTCCCGCCCCGGGCATAACCGCGTATGCAGGACTTTTAAGCTTGACGGCTTTTCGACCAGGCCCACAGAAAAGGGAACAACCCGGAAAGGGCTGAGTATGAAATGAAAGCCAGCCCAATCCCGCCGCCGATGGCTGCACCATGCACGATTGGCCCTGTAGCAGCACCCAACAAAATTGCGCCGGTGATCCAAACCCCTGCATGACCTGGGCTTGCGGCAACCACAATGCCCTGAAGGCGAGCAGACAGCACGTTCAATGCCAGCTCCCATAACAGGAAGCCGACAAAAAAAGCTATCACTACGCCGGAAGAGGTCATGACGAGAATACCCGCCGCAATCGCACACCCCAACCCCAGCAGACCACGAAGGCCGGATGCCGGCGCATTGCTCTTGCTGCTGTAGAGGAGAACCAGCGCAGACACCATTTTGGATGAGGCGATCACAAGCGCCGCGTCTCTCAAATCGAGGCCCCGCTGAGAAGCTGACTGCATGGCATAAGCCCAGAACCCCGGTTGCCCCACGAAGAAAGCAAAAACAACCATCAGGCCCGACCAGCTCCGTGACGTTGAGCTGGCGGCCGCACCGCCAGCCACAGGCAGGGGAGCCGGAAGGTTGCGATAAAGCGCCAGCCCAATGCACGCGGCAAGCCCAAAAGTACCGATGAGAAAGTATGCGAGCGTCGTGTAGCTTCGTTGCCCACTAAACTGCGCGAGCGCAACAATCACGCCGCTTGCCACAATCAAGGCTACTGCGAGACGCAAGGCAAAGGCCTGCGGCTTATTGGCGGCTGCGGCTGCGGTCGTGGCCCCCAAAAACTGAAGCCCCCCGCAAGCAAACCCCACCACGAACCAGAGAGCGAGAAAAAGAGGTAGCAAATTGCTGCCAATTGACAGGGCGAGCGACAAAACAATGGCACCAACAGCGCCCAAAGCGTGCCAGCGGTTCAGCCTGGACACCCGAAGTGCCGGCAGCAGCAACGCACTCGACAGCATGCCGATCAGGAATGCCGAACCCACCCACCCGGCAAAAACGATGTCAACACGTCCCTCGGACACGAGGGTCAGGACCAGGAAAGGCAATATTTGCAGGGGCAGGGAGCCCGCCGCCGAAAGCACACTGGCGCCAATCAATACACGCAAAATCAGTCCGATCCAACGATTCGTTTAGCGCGTTTTCGCACGTCTGCCCCATACCGCCCAATGTCATGCGGCCTTGAGGGCGAAACGCTGCGTACGGTACTTCCCAGACCCGCCCAGTCCTCGGGGGACATGCCGCCGATGCTGCCCTCCCGCGGCTGCAAGCCCTCGTGCTCCACAAAACTGCTCATTGCCGTGGTGTAGCTTGCGCGATGAACCGGCTGAAGCTGGAATAAAGGCTTGCCCCGGGGAATTTCAATCACCGTATCGGTTGCGCTCAACCGGATATTGATAAACAGGGGTGTCGGTTTGAACCAGTCCGCCTCGACGATGCCTTCGTAGCATGAATAAGCCCGACTCTGCGCCAGGTTTGCCAACGGACGCACCAGAACACTCCAGTCAGGCGCCGTGCTGACCAGCAACCCAGACCAGATCTGTACAACACCGGGCACAAACAGGGCAGACAAATAAGGCGGTGCGCCCCCCTTCATCTCCTCCGGACAATGCTTGTCCCAATAGGAGGAAAGTTCCGGGTCAACAACGCTGGTCAGCGGCAACCATTCGTCGCCAGCATCAAAGAAAGTTTGGGCTCCATCCCACCGCAACCTTATGTCGTGCGGGGGAAAGATGTACCACCCAAAACTGGAAGCCGCGCGCAACGCTTCGCAAAACTGGTGCGCAGCGGCCGGCATGCTGCCGAGAGCCGACTTATCGGCATGCATCGGCGAAATTGCACCCGGGCTTATTTTGTGAAAAGTAACGACGGAAGAGTTTTCACGCCCGGGCTGCATGCTCAGCACTTATTGCTCTTGCACGTGCTTTGCGATGTGGGGATGAATCACTCCGCCACCCATATTCACTTTGGTCGATTTGGCGACATGTTTTTTGACATCAGGGCTAATAATTCCACCGCCCATGTTCGCCTTCGTTGATTCAGCTACATGCTTTTTGACGTTAGGGCTAATAATTCCGCCACCGATTTGCGCAGCAGATGGCTCTTTTGAGCCGCTCGCTGAAGATTTCAGCTGCATCGAACTTTTCTGGACATGCGCCGTCACCGCCGGCGAAATGATTCCACCACCTATTTGAACTTTTTGCATCATGTAGCCTTTTTCAAGTTATTGAAGTTGCTCACCAGCGAACAACCGCTCGCAATCTACCACGCAGTTTGGCACTCACGCAACAGTATTGAGATTTCTCGGAGCAAAACCACAGGCCATGTATCCAATTCGCATCTTCTCCTCCAAAATGAGGAGGTAAATATTTGTTACGCCGCTTACGATGTCTTCCCTGATTGAACTGCCCTATTCCATGCATCGCAGCACCAAGGTGCTGCTGGTGATGGATGTGGTGGAGTCGGTCAGGCTCATGGAGCAGGACGAACATGACTTTGTACAGCGGTGGCAACAACTGGTGCAGCAGGCAGAACAGCAAATTTTGCCGCTGCATGGCGGGCGCATTGTCAAAAGCCTGGGTGATGGCCTGATGCTGGAGTTTGCCAATGCGCAAGGTGGTGTCCGGGCGGCCTTCGCCCTACAGCAGTTCAGCCAGCAGGCCAACGCCGGCCTGCGCCCTGCGCAGCACATGCACCTGCGCATGGGTGGGCACTTAGCCAGCTTTGTAACCGACCAACACGATATCTACGGCACCGATGTGAACCTGACGGCGCGCTTCGCCACGCTGGCCGGTCCCGGCGAACTGGTTGTTTCGGCTGATTTGCGCGACTGCCTGACTGCGGGGCTTGATGCCGACATTGAAGACCTCGGCGAATGCCACCTGAAACACGTCAAGGAACCCGTCCAGGCTTACCGTGTGGGCCCCGCAGGTCACGACCCGGTGGTGCACGCCAGCGACGCGGCACCGCCAGATTTTCGACCGACTGTGGCCGTCATTCCGTTTGAAGCCCGAAGCAATGAACCGGAGCATTTTGTCATTGGTGAGCTCGTGGCCGATGGCATCATTGCCCAGTTGTCGCGCAGCGCCGACCTGCGCGTCATTTCCCGCCTGTCCACTACCGCATTTCGGGGACGGGCGAATGCGATGCCGGAAGTGGAGTCCCGCCTGGCGGCCTCTTTTGTTCTGTCGGGCAGCTATGTTGCCAGCGGCGGAAAAATCCTCATCATGGCCGAGCTGGCCGATGCCCGCAAGAAGCAGGTCATCTGGGCCGATCGCCTGTCGGGCGATACCCTGGATTTGCTTCAAGCCCAAAGTGAGCTGGTCAACAACATCGCGTCAGCGGCGAGCCGAGCCCTGATTGACACCGAAGTCCAGCAATCGCTGGCGCAACCGCTGCCGCGGCTGGACAGCGGCGCACTTTTGCTCGGGGGCATTGCCCTCATGCACCGATCCTCTCTGCACGACTTTGACCGCAGCCGGCAAGTGCTGGAAGCCTTGCTGGAGCGCCACAACCGGGCCGCTACCCCGCGTGCCTGGCTGGCCAAGTGGTACACCATGCGGGTGATCCGGGGGATGAGCGACGAACCCGGAAAGGATACTCAGCTGGCACTTGAGCAGACGCGCAGAGCCCTGGATCTTTCCCCGGACAACGCTTTGTCTCTCGCGATTGAAGGCTACGCTAGATGCCAGTTGCTGGGCGAGGCAGAGGTTGCGCGGACTTGTATCGATCGTGCGATTGAACTCAATCCGAATGAGCCGTTGGGATGGCTCTATAAAAGCGTGTGGTCTTCCATGTGGGGTGGCGCAGCCGACTCCGTCACCGAGGCCGCTCACGCCTCGCAACTGTCGCCCATTGACCCGTTGAAATACTATTTTGACATGCTGCTCGCAGCGGCATTGCTTGCGAACAACGACCATCATGGCGCTATCGCACACAGCCTACAGTCGCTGCGTGCAAACAGACAGCACTCGCCAACACTGCGCGTTTTGTTAACCGCCCAGGTCGAACTTGGGTCGATTGACGATGCGCGTGTCACGTTGGGTCGCCTGCTCGCAGAAGAACCGCACTTAACGGTTTCGGGCTACCTGGCGATGGGCAGTGGACACAGTGTTACCAGAAAGCGGTGTGCCGCAGCATTAAGGCTGCTCAGCGTACCTGAATAAAGAAGCAAACATTACAAGGAGCTAAGAATGTCTGAATTGTCTTCAATGGGTGGTGGGTTTGGTGGGGGGTTCGGCGGAGGTTTTGGGGGTGGGTTTGGTGGGGGGTTCGGCGGAGGTTTTGGGGGTGGGTTCGGCGGAGGCTTCGCCGAGGCGCCAGAATCTCCACTCGTTGCCAGCGCCTTGACGCTGAGCCGGGCAGCGTTGGTTGGGCCTTTTCAAGGAGACACCTTGCCCATCAATTTGCCGACGCCGCTGGATACACCGGAACGATTAGCAGACTGGGCTGTAGGCCCCCGCTTGCAGGTTTGCGAACTTGATCTTCTGGCAGGATTGCACTTCACAACTGATCAGGCCAAGGAAGCCGTGGCCTTGGCATTTGTAAATCTGAATAAAAAGCCTCTCAAAAGCCAAAATTTAGTGAAGCTCGTGCGGCCCACCGCAAAAGTTTTCAAGAAGCAGTTGGAGCTTGTTGCCAACTACGCACAACTTCGCGAAGACCGCGGCGGAGAAATCCTCGCGCAGATGGGCGGTGCGCTGGATTTTTACGCCTCCATCGTCGGCCTTCAGCCGCACCGTCATAAGTACACGATCGAACTACTCGCTTTGGCAATGTCACTCGCTACTCATGTAGAGATGCGTTTCAAGCACGCCTTTGCATGCCCTCGCCCCGTTGAATTGTCGCCCCAGATTCAGCCCATGATTCCCACGCCGGGGCATGCAAGTTGGCCCAGCGGGCATGCCACCGAAGCATTCATGGCTGCGACCTTGCTGCAAGCTTTGATCCCTCAAGGCGAAAAGTACAAAGAACAACTTGAGCGACTGGCGGCTCGCGTGGCCGTTAACCGAACGGTTGCCGGCCTGCATTACCCCGTCGACAGCGCGGTGGGGCGCTTGCTCGGTACGACTTTGGGTGAGTTCATGGTGGCCCGCTGCATGGGCAGTTCAAAACTCCACCAACGCGGCTTTGACGGCCCCAAGTTTCATGATGCCAAAGGGCATGCAGTGGACTTCGACCTGCGTGTTTCCATGACTGACAACAAGAGCGGCTACTACCAGTGGCTCTCGTCAGCGGGTACGGTGGCCGCGTCGCCGCTGCTGGCCTTCATGTGGGACAAAGCCGTTAAAGAATGGCAGCCGGTCAAGTAAGCAGATAAAAAATACAAGCGGAGCACCTGCCATGACCATGAAATGGACTGCCCTTCCGACAGGAAGTTTTACAAACATCGACTGGGCCAAGCCGGGCGCTACCACCGGCTTCGACCCTTATCTGGTGTGGGCTGAAGCGGATCAGTTCTCTGGCTATGGAAAACACAAGCCCAAGTGGTTATCCTTGGCCATTGAGCTGACACCGGGCACCAGCGTGGCCCAGTTTGAAGCGGCGGCATCACCCGCCTGGCTGCATGTGCCGCCGGTGTACACGTCACAAGCAGCCCCTGTCGGCCTGCGTTTTTGCACGGCAAAGGTAAAGCCGGCCTTTTTCAAGCATATCCAGCCCGGCGGCTCGCTGCATAAGCTCGTCAAGCGGTTTGAGTTGGGCATGACGCTTGGTAAGGATATGGACGACCCCAAGGCCGCAGGCGCGCCGGCTTACGCGCCAGCCGGCCCGCGGTTGAAAGGCAAAGTTCTCGGCCTGATTGATGGCGGGCTGGCCTTTGCCAATGCCAACTTCCTGACGAAACAAAACGACAAGGGCAAGGCCCGTACGGCCTATTTCTGGCGGCAAGATCAGCGGGGCAAGGGCCCGTCGCCAGCCGCCATGGGCTACGGACACGAGCTGACGGCGGCAAATATCGACCAAGCATTGCAACACCATACCTTCAACGGCCTGGTTGATGAAGAGGCGGTGTACCGGCATTTCCGGATGGGCATGGAGCTTGAGAAGCGGGTGAGTCATGGCTCCCATGTGCTGGATCTGGCGGGTGGGCCGCGCACCCTGCAGGCGCAAGTGGCCGGGCCAGATGCCCCGCCGAGCTGGGCCCTCGCCGATGACGACGCGAGCCGCGCACCCATCGTGGCGGTACAGCTGGACTGGGGTACCGTTAAAGACACGTCAGGCGGCTCGCTGAACGTTTATGTTCTTGATGCCCTGATGTACGTCCTCTCGCGGTGTGAGGCTGAAGCCAAGCTGGCCGTCAACCTGAGCTGGGGCACCTTGGCCGGCCCGCATGACGGCACGTGCCTGCTGGAAGCTGCCATGGATCAGCTCATTGAACTCAAAGCCGGGCATCTGCAAATTGTGCTGCCGGCAGGAAACAGCTACCAGAGCCGCACGCATGCCAATGCAACGCTATCAAAAAATGAGCAAATTGAGCTTAATTGGCGGGGACAGCCGGGTGATTCGACCCAGAATTTTCTGGAACTCTGGGTGGAGCAAGGCCACGAGGGACTGGAAATCGAGGTGACGCCCCCCGGACACTCTGCACTACCGCCTCTACAGTTCGGTCGGTCCGGCCTATGGACAAACAGCGGGGGCAAACCACTGCTGGCCCTGATCTACCCAGCGAAGGTCGCGACCGGAGAGCATGGAACCTGCGCCCTGCTGGCCGTCGCACCGACGTTCAGTTTTGACGAAAGCACAGCGACCGCTCCGAGTGGCACCTGGAAAGTCGTGATCACCAACCGGAAAAAAGGCGCCGCAACTTTTGATGCCTATGTAGAGCGCGACGACGACATACTTCAACTTGGCACCGGCGCCAGGCAGTCGTACTTTGAAGACAAATGGTACGACACCAGCGGAAACCCCGATTCCTTCGTCGACCATCCCGGCAATCCAACGCCAATACGCCGCAGCGGGAATTTCAACAGCATTGCCACGGGCAAAAAAACCCTGACGGTGGGCGGCATTCGCCTCTCAGATGGCAGTTGGGCCCGTTATTCGCCACGCAAACCCGATCCGGACCAGGCGAGGCCGCAGCGCCCAGGCGTTGTCAAAGTACCGGAGACCCAGGCCGCCAGCGACGAAAATCCGGCATTAACCGGCGTTCGTGCAGCGGGCACGCGCAGTGGGGCGGTAGTACGGATGCGGGGAACCAGCGACGCGGCACCTCAAGAAACGCGCCAGACCCTCAACGCGATGTAGCCATTGAGGTCGACTACCAGCGCTGGGGCAGCTTCTTGAGCAGCGTAATGCGCTTGGTTTCCATCTCGATGTAGCCGCCCTTTTCCAGGTCCTTGAGCAGGCGGCTGACCATCTCGCGGGACGCGCCGACGCGGCTGGCGATTTCCTGGTGCGTGATGGCTTCGAGCGTGACGCCGGCAGCCGTGGTGCTGGTTGTCAGGCCATCCTGCTTTTCAAGCACCGCGATGAGCCGGCCATACACGTCCAGCAGCGCCATGTTGCGCGCAGCCTCGGTGGCGTCGCGCGCGCGGCGGATGACCCGCATCACCAGGCTAAGAGCAAACTCGGGCGCGCTGGCCAGGTGCTCACCCACTTCGGCGCGGTTGACGACGGCACAGGTGCAGGGCTCCACGGTGATCACCGACGCCGAGCGGGGCCCGCCATCAAGCGACATTTCACCAAAATAATCACCCGCATAAATCCTGCCGAAAGTGATCTCCCGGCCGCTTTCGTCCATCGAAAATACCTTGACGCTGCCCTTGAGCACCACAAACAGGCTGTCGCCAATTTCGGCCTCATTGATCACCACAGCTTTTTTGGGATAGCTGCGCACCACGCCGCGCATGGCGAGCGCATGCAATTCGGGGGTCAAATGGGCGTACAGATCCTCGCCTGAGGCGGTAAATGAACTCATGATGAGTCGTAATCTAGCACGTTAGCGTCAAAAAGACGGACCGGAGCCTTTAAAAGCGCATGCTGGCGCCTGCAAAACCGGTCTTTTGCTGGATTCGGAAGCGCCGGAAGCTCCTCAACACGGCTCAAGCCGTCCGGCAACACCCTGAGCAAGGCGCCAACCTGCCGGCAGCAGCAGGTGAGCAGGTGGAGGACCTTGGGTCACGTCACACCATAGCCCTCAGTGCATTTGCCCCAGGGGCAGGGGCGCAATGGGCGGCAGGATGGCCACCCGGTTGACCAGCTCGCGCACGCCGCTGGAAGCGGTTTTGATGCACAGGCTGCGCACGTGGCTGCGCACGGTCGACACGGCGACCTTCATTTGAAGGGCGATTTCCGGGGTGCTCAGGCAGCGGCACAAAAATGCCAGCACCTGCTCTTCGGTGTGCGTGAGACCATGGCTGCGGGCAAAAGAGCTGAAAACGCCCGAGTCGCAGACGCCCGGGCGCGACAAAAACAGCGCGATGCGTTCGCAGGGCACACCCATCTGGCGATTGAGGGGGATGACGGCCAGCATGACATCCGCGCCGCTGGCCGTCAGCTTGAGCAGGCTGCGCTTGCCGTCCACGGCTTTGCCCAAGGCAACCTGGAGTGCCGTGGCATCGGTGGATGAAACGACTTTGAGTTCACCATGACTGGCGTTCAATACAAAACCACGCGCAAGCTCGCGGCGTGCCGCCTGGTTGGCGTGGAAAATCCGGCCCTGCACGTTGGTGACCAGCACACCATGGGCCAGTTCATCCATCAGCAAGGCCATCAGGTCCGGTTCATTGTCCGTGGCCGCATCCAGGCCACCGGGAGCCAGCGGCAGACTGGCATTTAAAAGGCCGTTTTTCAGTATTGTTTGCATATTCCAGGCACTCCATCCTCTAAATAGATGAGCGTAGAAAGTCACAGCTGATCTGGATAGTGAATTTGCCTGCCGATTTTTGTGCGAAATTACCATTGCCATGGAAGTGGTCCTGACCCCCCTGGCCCACCGCCAGCGCCGGGGCATGCGTTGCCCGCGGCTTGATTGGCATCTCACCGGCCATACAGCCGGCATGGCCAAAGCTCAGGGCGACGGATCGTCCAGCATGGCCAGCGTGGCATTCATGACGGGCGGCAAAAACGCCAGTTGCACGTGGGCGGCGCCGCGCACCAGCCGGTTGTCGGCGCCGGGCAGGGTGGCGGTCGAGGCGGGAAACACGATGTTGTCGCAGTTGGAATACCAGCAGGTAAACAGCGTGTGGCGATCCTCTGGCATCTCATGGTCCAGCTGCGCCTGCCAGTCGGACAGCAAACGCATCTGGCGGCTGTTATGGCCATGCCCAAAGCGCGCCAGCCAGGTGCCGCGGTGCGGCGTTCCTATAGTCACCACCTGGAACACCCGTGCCTCGGCTTTCATGTGCTTGAGCCAGGCCCTGGCGGCCAGCCCGCCCATGCTGTGGCAGACCAGCAGCGGCGGCAAGCCGGTGGCACGGGTGACCTGCTGGACGGCGTCGTCGATTTGCAGTGCGTAGTCGTCAATCGATCCGAACAGGGGCTCCAGGCTGAGGGCGACGAAGGCGTGTCCCCGGCCCTGCAGGCGTTGCAACCAGGGAGTCCACAGACCGCGGTTGCAGAAAAAACCATGCACAAACACCACGCCACGCAGCCCGTGGACCACGGTGTGCGGTGCAAGCTGGTCCGGGATGGCATTGGCGCGAAAGGGCTGGCGCCAGCAGAACACCTGCGGCGCCGTGCCTGTTTCGCCCAGCCAGGCACGCAGGAGTTCTTTCCAGGTGGCCTGAGGCACCGGCACCGGGTCTGCCTTGTTGATCACCCGAAGCAGCATGAATTCGAAGGCAAGAAAGGCCGCATGGCCCAAGGTGATGACCAGGAACCCCGCCATGGCCAGCCAGGGCCTGCTGCTGCCGAAGTAAAGCAGCCAGCCGCAGGCCGCGGCCACCAGGGTCAGGGTGATGAGTCTTTGTAGATGTGCCAGCATGGAGCAACAAGCGCAGGCCTGCAGTATCTCAGGCCCTTACCTCAGGCCCGCAGGCCCTCAGGCCAGTGCGACATCCCGGCCGGACAGCCGTTTGGCCAGGTCCTGCGCGAGACGGTTCACCGCACCGTAAATCGACAGCTGCGGATTGGCACCGATGCTGGTGGGAAACAGGGAGCCGTCATGAATCGACAGGTTGTCCAGCTGCCAATGCACGCCGTCGGGGCGCGTCACGCCCAGGCGCTCGGCGCCTGCCAGTCCGCAGCCACCCATGACGTGCGCGCTCACGACCTTGGTGAGCCGGGGTTTCATCGGCAGTGCCTTCACGGCTTCACGGGCCTGCGCCCACGAGGTGTAGGGCTGCGCCATTTCATGCAGGGGCAACACCTGCCGGGCACCGGCGGCGAACTGGATCTCCATCATGGACAGCAGTGCACGGCGGCCGCCCTCCATCACATAGTCCGTCAGCGGATAGTCCAGCACGGCGGAGTCGTCATTGCGCAGCTTGACCTTGCCGCCGGGCGACTCCTCATGAAAGCCGTCGCGCAACAGGGCCAGCAGCGTATGGTTGTGTGGAAATAACTTGAGCAGATCATGCTGCCCCTGGCCGAAGCCTGGCACCGTTGACGCAAAAATCACCGGGTGCAACGGCGGCGCCTCCAGCTTGTAGCCGATGGGGCCGTCCAGCGCCTGGGTGTCCAGAAAATGGTCGGAGTAGATGGCTTGCGGCGCGCCATTCCAGGCCTCCACCTTTTGCTCGAACACGCTGGAAGACATCACCACCGGATGCAAAAAGGTCCTGGCACCCAGCCGGCCGTGCGGGTCGGGCGCGCCCGAGCGCAGCAGCACCGCCGGTGAGTTGATTGCGCCGCCGGCCAGCACGTAGTGTTTTGCTTTTATTTTTATAACCTCACCTGATGGATTGACAGGGGCCAATGCCCCATTAGGCGCTACGGCCCGGCAAATCAGCGCCGTCACCTTGCCATTGGCGAGCTCAAACTTCTCGGCGCGGGTTTCGGTTAACAGCTGCGCGCCCCCGTCGAGCGCGGCGGGAATGGTGGTGACCAGCATGGACTGCTTGGCGTTGGTGGGGCAGCCCAGCCCGCACGAACCCAGATTCCAGCAGTCTTTGACATTGCGTGAAATGACGGCGACAGGAATCCCGAGCGCGGCCGCACCGCGGCGCAGCAAGTCGTTGTTCTCGTTGGGCGCGACGCGCCAGGGCTGGATGTTCAATCGCTGCTCGGCCTGCGCGAAGTACGGCGCCAGGGCTGGGGCGGTGTAGCCGCCCAGGCCAAACCGGTCTTGCCAGAATTGAAGCGTGGCGGGCGGGGTGCGAAAAGAACTGGTCCAGTTGACCGTGGTGGAACCACCGACGCAGCGCCCCTGCAGGATGTTGATGGCCTTGTCTTCGGTTTTGCGGGCAGCGCTTTCCTGGTAGAGCGAAGGATACGCTTCGGACTCCTTCTGGTTGAAGTCGCTGCTGCYCTTCAAGGGCCCCTCCTCGATGATGAGCACCTGCAACCCGGCCTTGGCCAGCAACTCAGCCGTGATGCCGGCGCCCGCGCCGCTGCCAATGATGGCCACATCGCAAACAATTTTTGCCGGGACAGGGCCCAGCGCACCACCCGAGACTTTCCAGCCGCGCTGAATGCCCTCGCGGATCGGATCCCTCATTTGACTCATGCCGGTATTGATCCTCAGATTTTCAGGGGGCCGGGATACCCCAGCATGGACCAGTTGGCCTGATCCGAGAAGTAGGCACCCGCCGTGATGTCGTGGAGCGCCGCATAGGCCTGCTGCCGCAAGGCGAGGCTGGACAAGCGCATGTTCTGCAGCACCTGCTGGATGTCGGCGACAGTCGCCTCGGCCCACGGCTGGGCAAGGCCGGCAAATGTGCGGCGACCCGCCGCGCTGGCCAGCAATGACAGCAGTTGCGACAACTCGCTTTGCGCGTGAGGTGGTAGTGATTGCACGAGGGCATCAATCCGATGGAGCAAGCCCTTGAGCGCCATCTGGCGTGCAGCGGGATCAACCGGCAGGCTCTTGTCGAGAACGGCTTGGGCGACGGCCGTAAACACGCCCCGCCCGGCGGAACTCAATGCGCCGTCCTCGAGCCCGGGCTGCAGCAAAGCCGCAGTGCCGCCGGCCAACGCGAGCACGGCCGCCGAGGCCATGCCGAGCTTGAGAAGCGTTCGCCTTTGCATGCGGGAAGTTTCTCACGGGCTCCCTGGTTTCAATAGAGCACCATACCTAGATAAACTCCGGGTTTGTATGGACGCAACTGCAAACGACATTCGCGACGCACTGCAGGCTGTGGCCGGGATTCGGCAGTTGCACGCGGCGGATCCCTCACTGGCGCGGACCAGCGCTGAAATCAAGCGTTTTCAGGCGCGCCGCTTTGAGGCCACTTACGTTGACCTTCTGCACAGCCCGCGCTATCAAACCGCTGCCTCCTTCTTCCTGGAGGAGCTGTACAGCGACCAGGACTACACCGAGCGTGACCAGCAGTTTGCCCGCATCGCCAACACCATCGCCAGGATCTTTCCGCAACCTGTTGTGAACACGGCGGCTGCGCTGGCCGAGGCGCATGCGTTGACGGAGAAGCTGGACGACCTGATGGCCCGGCAGTGGCTGGCTGACAAGTCGGCCCCTTCGGGCGGCAGCGAGTGCGCGCGCTACATCCGGTGCTGGCGCCGCGTGGGGGACGCGGGTGCACGGCAAAGGCAGCTCGACATGGTGCTTCACCTGGGGCACGAATTGAACCACCTGACACGCACGCGGGGACTGCGTACGCTGCTCAAGATGATGCGCCGGCCGGCAGCCGCTGCAGGGCTGAGTTCGTTGCAGCATTTTCTTGAAGCCGGCTTTGACGCTTTCGCCGACATGCGGGGGGCGGACGACTTCCTGAAATTGGTTGCCCAGCGCGAGACGGAGTGGATTCGTTCCCTGTTTGAGGACGAAGCTGTCACGTGCGAGACCCAATTGAGCCATTTGCTGGCTGCCGGTGCACCGCATTAGGACAAGCCCCATGGGCCTTCGTCTGCAGGGCTTACACAATGAGCCGCAAGGAGTTTGTATGAACAGGCATTGGCTCAAAAGTTACCCCGATGGCGTCCCACACGAGATCGACCCGGAGCAGTTCCGCTCGCTCAACCAGCTGCTGGAAGATTCTTTCAGGAAAAATGCGTCGAAACCCTTTTCGGTCTGCATGGACCGCTGGATGTCTTACGGACAACTGGATGAGTTGTCATCGGCCCTGGGCGCCTGGCTGCAAAATCTGGGGCTGGAGCCGGGCGCACGAGTGGCCATCATGCTGCCCAACGTTCCCCAGTTCGCCGTAACCATGGCCGCCGTGCTGCGTGCCGGCTACACCTGCGTGAACGTGAATCCGCTCTATACCGCGCGCGAACTGGAGCACCAGCTCAAGGACTCGGGCGCCACCACGATTGTCATCCTGGAAAACTTTGCGGGGACGCTGGCCGACGTCGTTGAGCGGACACCGGTCAAAAACATCGTCATCGCCTCCATGGGTGATCTGCTCGGCTTTTGGTACGGCGCCTGGATCACCTTCGCAGTCCGCCATCTCGCCAAGCTGGTCCCGGCGTACAAGCTGCCGCTGGGTGAAGGCCGCACCGTGACCACCTTCAGCCGGGCTCTGGCCGAGGGAGCCCGGCTGCCGCTCACGCCTGCGCAAAGCAATCTGGATTCGATCGCCTTTCTGCAATACACCGGCGGCACCACAGGCTTGTCGAAGGGGGCAGTCCTCACGCACCGCAATATCGTCGCCGCCATCTTGCAGGCTGAAGCCTGGTTCACCCCTGCGCTGCGGCGCATCGGTGATGTGAGCACGACGAACAACATCGCGGCGCTGCCGCTGTATCACATCTTCGCGCTCACCCTGTGCCTGCTCACCATGCGCTGGGGTGCGCACTTGACACTGATACCCAATCCGCGCGATTTCGGCAAGTTCATTGAAGTGCTGAAGAAGCGGCCCTTTCACCTGCTGCCGGGAGTCAACACCCTGTTCAATGCCTTGCTGCAGCACCCACAGTTCAAGACCGTGGATTTTTCCAGCCTGTGCGTCTCCCAGGCGGGTGGCATGGCGGCGTCTGCGGGTACCGCCAGGCACTGGCTGCAAGTCACCGGCTGTCCCATGATCGAGGGCTGGGGCATGAGTGAGACTTGCGCCATCGGAACGAACAATCCCGTGACGAACCGGGAGTTCACCGGCACGATCGGGTTGCCACTGCCCAGCATTGAACTGGCCATCAAGGACGAGGACGGCAACACCCTTGCGCCCGGCGAGTCGGGCGAGATCTGCATCAAGGGGCCGCAGGTGATGACCGGCTATTACCGCCAGTCAGACGAAAATGAGAAGGCCTTTACCCGCGACGGCTTCATGCGCACGGGCGACATCGGCATCATGGATGAGCGCGGATACACCAAAATTGTGGACCGCAAGAAAGACATGATCATTGTTTCGGGATTCAATGTATTTCCGAATGAGCTGGAGGACGTGATTTCCTTGTGCCCGGGCATCGTGGAGTGCGCGGCCATTGGCATTGCTGATGAAAAGCAGGGGGAAGCCATCAAGGTGTTTGTCGTGAAGAACGACCCTACGCTGACTGAAGACGATGTGAGCGCCTATTGCAAAGAGCATTTCACGGGCTACAAACGCCCCAAGTACATCGAGTTTCGCGATGATCTGCCCAAATCCAATGTCGGAAAAATCCTTAGGCGCGAACTCCGCGCAACGGCCTGAGGCCGCGCCCACGGTTGCGTTCTGATGTCTAGTCAAACTTTGCCTCGCGGCGTGCACGTTTTTGAGCGTGGCTGGCTGTCTTCCAACAATATTTTGTTTATGGCTGACGAAGAAAGCCTGCTGGTGGACAGTGGCTACTGCACCCACTCAGCGCAAACGCTGTCGCTGGTTGAGGCGGCACTGGGTGGCCGAAGCCTTGGTTTTCTCGTCAATACTCATTTGCACAGTGATCACTGTGGCGGCAATGCGGCTTTGCAGGGCCGTTATCCGGATATGAAGACATTGATCCCGCCCGGGCATGCGCAGCAGGTGGCCCAATGGGACCCGGTGGCACTGACCTATCAGCCAACCGGGCAGCTTTGCCCGCGCTTCGGGTTCGACCAGACGCTTCAGCCAGGAACGCAAGCACGGTTTGGCGCCAGCGATTGGCAAGTCCATGCGGCAACCGGGCACGACCCTCACTCACTGGTGTTTTTTGAACCTGCCGAAAAGGTGCTCATATCTGCTGACGCTCTCTGGGAGAACGGCTTTGGGGTGGTCTTTCCGGAGCTGGAGGGGGTCGATGCTTTTGCGGAGATGGCCGCAACACTGGACATGATTGAGCGCCTGGCTCCAAAAACCGTGATCCCGGGGCATGGCCGGGTTTTCGCCTACACCCCCGAGGTCTTGGCTCGCGCACGCCAGCGCCTCGACGCCTTTGTCAGCAACCCTGTCAAACACGCACACCATGCGGCAAAGGTCCTGCTCAAATTCAAACTGCTCGAAACACAAAGGCAGTCTTTTGACGGATTCGCCCAGTGGGCCGCCAGGACGCCCTATTTCATATTGCTCAATGAACGATTTTTTGGAAACGTCCCCGTTCGTCCGTGGATCCGCGCGCGCGGTGCTGAGCTGGTCAGCGCCGGCGTGGCCCGAAGAGAAGGTGCCTATCTGCTGAATGCGTGACCCGCGCGCGCGGTGCTGCTGAAGCAGCACCATGAGCCTGATGCTGCGGTCTTATTCCAGGCAAGTGAAAAAGTGAAATGCAAAAAAGCCCACATCATTGGATGCGGGCTTCTTA